>CAZZDX010000456.1:0-1514 GCA_964653185.1 uncultured Bacteroidales bacterium | reverse complement strand
TTTTTTGATATAACTTTTTCAGTAAGTGCTTCAGGATAAGTAACAATAGCATTTTTTTTTCGTGTAGAATTAATTCTGTTTAATATTTCTGTTCGCGACAGGACATTTGTATTATCTGTTTTGTCAGGTTCATAATATTTTTTGTAAGATGCAGGATAAAACAGAATTTTCTTTTTATTATAATTTAAAGAGGCCTCATTAAACAGATTTTCAAGGTCATTATAAAAATAAGCTGCTGTTTCTTTATCTGACAAGACAAAGATATGAGTAAGAGAAGTATTGTCAAAGACAGATGCAGCAACTAATGTTTTGGCTGAGCCAACAAGCCCTTTTATTTGAATACGGTTTGTATCTTTGTTTTGAAGTTTTTTAAAGATAAGTTTTGTCTGTTCCTGATTTATATATAAATCTATAAGTTCCTTTATTTTCAATTTCTTAAGCTATTAATAATAATTGGCTCAAACTTACACAAAATAATAAATAGGACTGATATAAAAAAATAAGAAAGAACCAAATTTTTACTAAATTTGTATTGTCATTTATAATGGTTATTATTTGTGTATCTGTTTGATATTTAGTTTGTTAAATGTACAAACAATTTTTATATTTTGCAAGTTTTTTACTTTTTTTTATATTAAATTCAGATTAGTAAGAAATGTTTTATATGTATTTTAGTTTAAAATTAATTTTATGTTAGAAAAATTTTTTAATCTCAGAAAAAGAAAAATTGATGACTGATGACTGTGGACTTGTGTCTCGGCTACGCTCAACAACTGTTTCGGCTACGCCCAACAACTAAAATTTTTGTATTCCTGTTTGTGGTTAGTATATATATAATTTTGGATATTTATTATTTCTTAAATATTTTTATATATAAATGAGTAAAGAAAACATTTTTGTTTTTGTTGTTTGTGGAAATGATAAGCATATTAAGACCCTTAATTTCTCTTTAAAATATCTTAAACATTTCTCAAAAAATAAAATTTTAGTAGTTACCGACTTAACAAGAAATAATATTCCTGTTAAGCATGATAAAATTATTGATATTAGAACTCCTTTAGAGTTTAATCACCATCAGGCAAGTATATATATAAAAACAAGATTATATAAAATTCTTGATTTAAATAATAATTATTGTTATTTAGATAGTGATGTTATAGCAATAAGAAAAGATGTTGACAAAATATTTGAATATCAATATGGACCTGTAACATTTGCTTCTGACCACTCTACTATTGATGAATTTAGTCCTTATGCAATAAACTGTAATTGTTTAAGACATAATTCGGAAAAACAAAAATTATTTTATCAACTTCAGGAAAAGTTTAACCCAAACTATAAGATAAAAGACCTTGTATTAAAATCCGAAACGAATGAGCTATCAAATATAGCACATACAATTAAAAAAAGACCTGTTGCACATATTAATATAATTGCAAAATATATATTTACATATATCCTACCAATAAAATATTTTAAGTTAAATAAAAAATTTCAATTTGATAAAACTAACA
>CAZZDX010000455.1:0-1518 GCA_964653185.1 uncultured Bacteroidales bacterium | reverse complement strand
TGGTCAAAGCCAAAAAATTTTATGTTTATTAAGGTAAAAAGCGCAAAGATGATTATTGAAGAATAAAAAAACACTTGACTTATGACTAGAAAAATAGTATAATATATATATGAAAAGAGTAGTCCAATGAGCAAACATTAGGCCGGATAATAAATAAACTCCCTTTCCGGTCATTGAAATTTGGGATAATGTATATAACTCACAACAATTGGCTATTTTGCGAAGGAAGAATACATGCTGACTATAAAGTAGGGTAAAATAAAAGTGATGTGTCAATAGACTAATTACCTATTTAATCATCGCCCTTTTTATCACTGATATATGGGAACGAGAGAAATACTAATCTAAAATGCTGGCGTCGCCTAGTTGGTCGAAGGCACCAGATTTTTAATCTGGCTGGAGAAATCCACACGTAGGTTCAAATCCTGCCGCCAGTACCATTTTCGCGCATGGTCGTAAATATGACAGATTCAAAATCGTTTTGGGGGTACGGGGTACAAAATTATGGTCGTAAACTGGACATCGAAATAAAAAATAACTCTTGACATTTAAAAATAAACTGCTATAATATATATAGGAACACAAACATGAAGATTGGCGATTTTGTAGAGGTTTTAAATGGAAAAGAGATTTATATTGGTACAAAAGGCTGTATTATAGGAATTACAGGCTCAATTAAACCTTTCCACTACATAATTAATATCGCTGGTATTTCTGGGGAATATGTTTTTAGGGGTGATGAATTAAAAATTATTGAAGAATAAGGGGAAATTCGCACATATAACGAAAAAATAAAATAAGTTTGATACAAATTTTCTCAAATCACACTATACAAATCGAAGTTATGACTTTTCAAAATCTTGTAAGTCTACATTTTTAAGAAATGAAGTGCCAAAAAACCCCAAGGGTATACAAATACAAAATAGATATAACTCAATGTGTGATAATAGGTTATGAAAAATACGCGCAAAATCATGCCCAAAAAACTTATATAAATTAGAAAAGTTATAAGAATTATTGCACAAAAGGATAAAATATGCTTTATTCTGACATGGAAGCTATCGCTAGAATGCTTCAAAACGCCATTTCTGAACGTATAAATGAAATGGATTCTATTCTTGAAAATAAAAATGCCGTCTCAAATGGCTTTAAAGACCAATATAAACGCCTAAATACTCTTGAAATTAGTCTTCATGATTTTATTTATAATAAGGACAATGGGAAACTGGCTGTATAATGTGTCTCAAATGTGTCTCAAAATTAAGAAAGGTGTGTAAATATACACAGTTTTACTAATAATATGTTACGAAATGGTAACAATTGTGCAAATGTACACAGGTATGGTGTGTAAAAATACACAATCGAATGATTCGTTGTCTTTGGGCATGTGGCAAAATATATATCCCAACCCCTAAACTATAAACTACAATCACTTACTCTTCTTCCTATTATTTTCTATTATTATTGTTTTGGTTTTAGGATATTGAGATCCATTTGTTATACTCTAATTAATCTGAA
>CAZZDX010000454.1:0-1525 GCA_964653185.1 uncultured Bacteroidales bacterium | reverse complement strand
AGGCACCATTTATGGTGTCTTTTTGTTTGTCCACCCTATGTCTTTTGGACAGATACCTTCTGGACATAAAATTGGTAAGGAGCAGTCCAATCAAGCGGATACCGTACGTCGGAATGATATATTTTGCAAATCAAAAAAAATGCAATTTATATTAAGTATAAAAGTACTTTAACTAAGATACCTCACAAGCCCTGACTTTATCAGGGGTAGGATGCTCGTCTATCATAATATAGCATACAGATAACCAATAATGATAACAGTATTAAGTGATAAATACGGAACATACCAATAGACATTCCATAGATGGAAACGCATTGAGTGGTGGGGGTTAAACGCATATGCAATAGCTATGCAAAATAATAATATAAACAATGAAAGAAAAAGATTTCCATTATAAAAATAGAGTTATTAGAATGTCTGATAAAAACTGGGAAAAGCTAAAAAAAGATAGATTGAAGTCTGGATTATCTTGGAATTTATTTATTACTAAAATAATTGAAAAAATATGAATGAACGTTGGAAATGTATAGAAGAAGCAGTCTATAAACAAAAAAATTTAAGGAATAAAGTATTAGAAAATTGGGACGGAAAATGCTGTTGCTGTGGTAAAATAGTAAAAGATAGAGACTACGAGATACATCATAAAAAACCAAAATGTTTTGGTGGGGAAGATGTTTTTGAAAATTTAGAAATACTTTGTAAAAAATGTCATAAAAAAACATTTATAAAAGGAGTATGGACAAGAGAATATAATACTATTAAAAATGTTAGTAAAGAGTTAGAACAATTCAAGAGCATTTGGATTACAAAAGAAATTTATGAAATTCTGCGAGAGCAAAAAGATAAACAGAAAATTAGTATGGCAAAGATAGTCTGTAATTTAATAATTGAAAAATATGGAAACGAAAAGTATAATAAATAAAAATACAATAATAAACGGGATTAACTATTATGAGTATATGCAATCAGAAGAGTGGAGAAAAAAACAAGACAATCTGATATATGTATATAAATATCGTAAATGTTTGTTTTGCAGTTCAAAAATAAATATCCATTGTCATCATTTGACTTATGAACATTTTGGAGACGAAAGAGATAATGAAATAATATTCCTTTGTAAAAAATGCCATGATAATGTCCATGAATATTCAAGAAAATATAATACTACCGTATACATTGCAACGGTAAGAATATCTAAAGTGTTAAAAATTGAAAATACATCAGAAAAAAATACTTATTCTAAATATAATAGAAAATACAATAAAAAGAATAAAAAAAAGAAAGTAAAAAATAGATGGCAAACTATAATAAGTGATTATGATAATAGACATGATGTTCGTATGCAAACAGCGAAAGAGTTACAAGATGCAGAAACTATGTTTAACAGAAATAAACTTGAATGGCAAGAAAGATTAAAGAAAATGAAAGGATTAGTGTCACAATAATTTGAGTTATCAACAGCCACCGAATTGACATTTTTGCAGTTATATAATATAATGAAAATATAATAAATAAAGGTAGAGAA
>CAZZDX010000453.1:0-1544 GCA_964653185.1 uncultured Bacteroidales bacterium | reverse complement strand
TTGTTTATGATTTAAAAAATTTGTTTTTCAATTTTAGTCGGATAATAGTGATATAATATATGTTCCTAATGGCTTGATTGCTGTAAAACAACTACTTACATCCTCAAAACTAACTTTGCTATCCGGCAATTCCAACTTTTCCTTTTCTATATCAATAATATCAATTCTAGTATTTATCAATTCCCCGTTCTCTTTATCAACAGCATTTATATTAAGTGTTATTTCTGATTTGTCTTTATTTTTATCTTTATCTTTATCTTTTTTATTATGTTGTAATATTTTCGTATTTAAACAATTCCTGTATTTAATATTTAAAGTATGTCCTTTGCCATTTTCATAAACATTGTCAACAACAAGATAATATATTTCTCCTTTTTTTACTTTTACAAATTTACTGTAACAAAGTCCTGTTCCTGAATGCACAAACTTTTTATCCCCAGTCATTGATAAACCTGTTTTACTTCCTATTTTTTTATCATTTCTTGAAATATTCGTCCTTATTGGCTTTATTTGTTTTGATTTTATAAAATTACAAAAATCTTTATCTGTATATTTATAAATAGCAAAATCATAGTCATCGTTTATATCAACAGGAATAATATCAAGTGTTAAATCACAGTTATACGGAGCTGTAAATTTATACCATACTGTGTTATGCTCTTTTTCAAAATAAAAACTGCTCTTCTTATTACTCATTATTTCCATAACATCTCCAAAGCCGTTAGGAGCATTCGTAGGACCAAAAACAGTGTCTTTTAATGTAATTGCATTTTTACAATCAGCATTTTCCGGCTTTATCAAATACAATTGCTGAGCAAAGACCTGATTTGTAACAATTAGAAACATAGTTATAAAAAACAAAAAACTTTTTTTGCTAAATATCATTGTTTATATATTTTTTGAATTTCAAAAATAAAAAACATCCGAAAAGTAGATTTTTATTTATTTGCCATGCTGACCTTTTCTCAGTATTAAATTTCATTTTGATGTTATTATAATATCTTAAATTTTTTTATCATTATCATAAAAATTATAAAGCAACAAAAAATAAACGTCAAACATCAAACAAATTAATGCTGTCGTAATTCATATATACAAAAATCATTAACGCTGTTCGTCTTAGGCGGATAATCAACTGGATAAACATTTTTAGTAAGCTAAATAGATTCTTTAAAATACAAACTTATATAAAAATTTGGTTTGAATTAAAAAAATATTATTTAATAAATATTTTTTGTATTTTTATTCACTCCTCTTTTTCAAGAATAACAAGGACTAACAAAAATATATACCAAAGTTTTTTATTTTTTTTTGATAAAAATATTAAAAAGTGCTTGACTTTTGATAAAAAATTCTTATCTTTGCAAAATCTAATTTTATCTTTATAATTTCTTTAATCATATAATTATAGTTAATTATGAAAAAAACAATAAATTTATTTTCAGTTATTATGCTCATATCATTGAGCATATATTTTCAAAATTTAAACGCACAGGAAATTGCTGTTCAGGAATGGGTGGCAAGATACAATGGTCCCGACTCAT
>CAZZDX010000452.1:0-1547 GCA_964653185.1 uncultured Bacteroidales bacterium | reverse complement strand
TGGGTTTTGGAAGGAGTTCCTAAAAAACTTCCGAAAAGTGAGTTCATATAATTATATATATATTTTTATTTTTGGTTCAATATTTATAAAGGTTATTAATGCCATCGTCTCATGACGAATTCCATACACATACTTATATAAGGGTCACTTACAAGTGTAAAGGTGTTTTGTTTTTTAATAAAATGTTGTTCATAGCAGCTGTTAAACCCTACAGTATCTATTTTACGCATTTTTGCCAATGCGGCTTCATTTTGAATAATTTTGGTGACCGGATCTATTAAACACTCGTATTTAAGATGCATACATTCTTCTGATTCAATTAATTCATTAAATAGACTTATCAATTTGTCGCCTTCTTCTAATTGTGGTTTGATATAATCTTCTATCAGCATTTTTTGAATATCTTCTTGCAAATAATCATAAATACATTTGGCTTTCTCTAAAGCAGGGTCCATTTCGTCATATATGCTTTTTGCTTGTGCTTCAACTGCACTTTGTGCCACTACTGAAGTTTGTAAAGGATTTTGTGTCAAATTCATTTGTGCTTCCATTTCTGTCTAATATACTTTTAATTATTTAATACATTACCATTTCAATTTTTTTTATAATTTAAAATAATTATAGGTTTAGATATCTAAGTTTAAGTATTTAAGTTTAAGTGTAAAATAAAGTATTTTAATTTTATGTAATTCATAAAATTAAATATCGCTCTGTAAAGGGATCGAACCTTTGACCTCACGGTTACATTTTACCTTGTGGTATTAACAGCCGTATGCTCTACCAAACTGAGCTAACAGAGCACTAATTCGGTCTTACTGAGAATTGAACTCAGATTAACAGATTCAAAGTCTGTGGTGCTAACCATTACACTATAAGACCTATTGCTGTTTCCTTATGATATTTTTTTAATAATTAATTTTAACCAATAGCCGTTGTACAACACACACTTTACACTTTATACTCTTCGTTTGTGTAAAGTGAGAAATTTATAAGACTTATTAATTAATTCATTAATTATAATAATAAAAATGCTCTTAATAATCGTTGAATGATTTTATATTGCTGTATGGAAACTCTCACCCTCTCACCTTCTCTCCTCTCCTCACCCTAAAAGTTGTCGTTTTATTATGATAATAATTTTGATTTTGCTGTAATGGATACATTAACTACCTTTCACCTTTTTATTTTATTTTTTAAAATTTTTATTATTAATGCTGTATCCGATATCCTTCTTGCTCAAACCAGGGTTCGAACCTGAGACCTTCGGCTCATAAGACCGATGCTCTAACCAACTGAGCTATATGAGCAAAATACTAGTATCTTTTTTAGATTTAATTAGATTTTAAATTTTAGTTAATTGCTGTAAGATACTAAACCCATAGTCCATCCCAGGACATATTATACAATCAAATTGTCTTTAAATTGTTTTATAAATAATATTTTATAAAATAATATTATATAATATAATGATTGCGGATTATTTACAATCTCCTTCAATGACAGCATTATTTTTAACAGGTATGATAATTTTCATAATATTAATATTA
>CAZZDX010000451.1:0-1575 GCA_964653185.1 uncultured Bacteroidales bacterium | reverse complement strand
ATTCTTTACTTATAATAAAATATTTGATGAATTTAGAAAAACAAAGTTAAAAACAATTGTATTTCCACTATTAAGTTCTGGTACTTTTTTATATCCAATTGATTTAGCATTGGCTTGTGCATTAGATAGTTTTGAACTAAATAAAGACATATTGTCTAAATTAATATTATATGACAAACACACTTATAATATGTATGAAAATTTAATAAATAAATTATAAAAATGAGTTATATATTTATAATAAAACATGCCATTAATACCAGCTACAATAATAACCGAAATTAGAAAGATAACAGATGATACATTTGAATTATTCGAAGGTTTTCCTTCAAATGCAAATGAAATGGCTTTAAGATGGAGTATAGCAGTTCATACTTATGCTTCTTCTGTTGTTCCAGTTTCATTGCCTGCTACAAGTGAATTAGGAAGAATAGCATTTGAAAATATAATGAAAGGCATATTGCCAAATCCTCCAAATGGTTTAATATTATTACCACTTGCTTTTACTGCTTATGCTGTTTCATTAGGATTGGGAATGGCTCCTTTATTTGTTGGAGTGCCACCTCCTGTTCCACTTGTAATAGCACCAATTATGCCAGCAGGATTAGTTGGAGCACCAGCAAGTGTTCAAGCTGCTTCATTAGGAGCTTTAATTGATGTTTGGTTTAGAACTGGAACAGCAACTCCTTCAGCAGGTGGTCCACCTGTTATTTGGTTATAAAATAATAATAAATTTGTTATTTACATTCTTTTAATTTATATTTGTTTATTATTAATTTAAGTAAAATATATTTAATTATAAATCAAAATTGTATGAATAAATTCAAAAAATATTCTTATTTAGGAAATGTATATCCTTCTTGTGGCTCTGGTTGGCATGATTTATTGTTAGAACAATTGGAAAAAATAGATAAAGAAATATATCCAAATTATTTGCCAAATTTTATTAAAAAAATATGGCATTGGTTACATCATAAATCACCATATAAAATAAGATATATATTTCAGACTAAATGGCATTGTTATTCTATATTTCAAATAAAAGAAAAATATGGTGAATTGAGAATATATGATTGTCCAGTTGATATATTTGACGAAACAATGAAGTTGTCATGGAATACATGTGAACATTGTGGTAATAAAGATAATTTAGGAACTACACAAGGTTGGATTACAAGACTTTGTAGAACATGTGCAAATGACTTCAATATTAATAAATTAAAATGGAATGAAGATGAATAGAAATAATATATTTTTATTTACCAAAGAGTTATAAATAATATAATTAATAACAAAAAACATGAAACAACCAACTGATTTTAAATACATGGGAATTCCCAATCTTTGTTTTTCATTGACAGATGAAGACGATCACCGTGAACCTGAATATATTAAACAAAGAATTAAATATGGTTTCGATGATAGTGAAACATGGAGTTTAAGAGACTCGATTGCAAACTTTATAATTCCTCGTTTGAAAAGATATAAAGAAATTATTAAACAATCATATACAAATGACGATGAATACATGACAAATATTGATGAAGTGTTAAATGCTTTTCAAATCGTAATTGA
>CAZZDX010000450.1:0-1579 GCA_964653185.1 uncultured Bacteroidales bacterium | reverse complement strand
AATTTTGAAAAATTATTAACTTAAATCTAAACTAATTTTTATTTAAATAGTGTCCCATTTTTATATCAAAGTCAACCACTAACTAATAATGAACTAATTACAAAAATATAAAAATATGAAAGATAAAAAAGAAGATACCAACAAATTAAATTTTACATTCTATAAGCAAAATTATATCTTGTTGTTAATAGGACTTGCTTTTATTGTTTTAGGATTTTTATTAATGATAGGTGGAGGATCTAATGACCCAAATATTTTTAATCCCCATATATTTAATTTTCAGAGAATTACACTTGCCCCTCTTTTAATCTTAGTTGGGCTTATTGTTGAATTTTTTGCAATTATGAAAAAGTCCAAAGATTAAAAACAACAAAAAAATAATCATCAAACTTATTAAATGGACTGGATAGAAGCACTTTTTTTAGGCATAATTCAGGGACTAACAGAATTTCTGCCTGTTAGCAGTAGTGGACATCTTGAAATAGCAAAAGCTCTTTTAGGACTAAAAGGAACAGAAAGTTTAACTTTTACTATAGCAGTACACGGAGCAACGACATTAAGTATAATAGTTGTATTTTGGAAAGATATAAAAAAATTATTTAAAGAATTTTTTGCTTTTAAATGGAACAAAGAAACACAATATATTTTCAAAATTTTAATCTCTATGCTTCCTGTTGGCATAATAGGTCTTCTGTTTAAAGAAAAAATTAAAGCTCTATTTACCGGCGATATTGTATTTGTTGGCTATATGCTTATTATAACGGCAATATTATTAGGATTTACTTTTTTTGCAAAACCTAAAAACAAAAACATCTCTTTCTTTCACGCTTTTATAATTGGTATATCACAAGCAATTGCTGTAATTCCGGGCATATCTCGTTCCGGAGCAACAATATCAACAGGACTATTGTTGGGAAATAAAAAAAAAGAAATTGCCAAATTTTCTTTCTTAATGGTTGTTATACCTATAATAGGTGAAAATGTATTAGACCTGATTAGTGGAGAAATGACAAAAGGAGCAACTGTTGGAAATATTCCTTTACTCATAGGATTCCTTGCTGCATTTATATCCGGACTGTTAGCATGTAAATGGATGTTAAAAATTGTAAAAAATGGAAAACTGATTTATTTTGCTATCTATTGTTTAATAATAGGTTTAATTATAATCATTTTTTGTAACCGTTCACAGTATATTTTTTATAATTAGTTTTTATTAATTTATACAACTTTTCTTATGAATTTCTAATTGATCTAATTGACCTAATTAATATCCAAGTCCCAATTTTTAATGTCAATTTTGGCATTGTTCATTATTTTGGTTATTTGGCATTGGGTATTGGTCATTTTTTAGTATCTTATCATATATTTTCTTTCAATTTTTGGCAGAAAATTTTATCTAAAACTTTTATAATTTCTAATTGCTCTAATTGACCTAATTAACCTAATCAAATCCCAATCTCCAATTTCTAATATAAAGTTTTGGCATTGGGCATTATTTGGTTTATTTGTCATTGTGTATTGGTAATTTTTTAGGTCAATTAGATTAATTAGAAATTAGGTCAATTTATCATATAACTTG
>CAZZDX010000449.1:0-1584 GCA_964653185.1 uncultured Bacteroidales bacterium | reverse complement strand
AACCATTTGGAAGTACCCCTTTATTTAAAATTTAGTCGGTCAGTAGTGATAAATTTTGAATGTTTTTATAATTATCCAAAGCATTCTGATAATTTTTTTGTATTACTTTATATGATTCCTGCATTAACAAAATATTATAATAAGATTTTTTAACATTATAAATCAAATCAATTTTTGCCTCATTATATTTTTCTTTTGATAGATTTAGATTCATTTTTTCTAAATCTATTGATTTGTAGATACTTAAAGAAAATAAAGGCAATGATAAACTTATACCTCCATTATAACTATTGTCTGAACCAATTTCTAAAGTAGGACCAAAAGGAGTTCCTTCGGGCATAAAAATAACCGGCTTTTTAACATTACGCATATATTGCCCGCTTGCACTAAGCTGTGGAAATAAATTACCTTGTAATTCTTTAATTTTCTCCTGTTTAGCTTCAATATCTGTTTGCGAAATCTTTAAACTAAGATTTTCGTTTAAAGCAATTTCAATTGCCTTGTTAATATCAATTATTAATGTATCATTTTGTGCCCTGGCAGAGGATATGGCAATAGTAAATAATATGATTACAAGTAAATTTATTTTTTTCATCTGTTTTTTGTGTTATAAAAATTGTTGAAAAATAGTACAATGTTGAATCCACTCCAAAAAGTAGATATTTACTTTATCTGTCATCCTGAACAACGTCACCCTGAACTTGTTTCAGGGTGACGTTGTTCAGAATGACGCAAGTTTGACTTTTCGGAGTGGTCTCAATGTTTAAAATTTAAAATTCCGAGTTTCAAGTTCAAATTTTATTCTTATTTACTTCTTTTAATTTTTCTTCAAAATATTTAATTCCTTTATCGCTTGCAATGCCTCTGATATGGTAAGTAAATAGTTCTTTGAAAGTTTCTATGGTAAAATCTTTTTTTGAAAACATACCATTATCCAGAAGGTTTTCCGCTCTAAATACCTGAAGTTTTGCTATTAGTTCTGTATTCAAATCTTTACGATATAATCCTTCATTTTTGCCATTTTCCATATTTTTCAACATAGATTCATACATATCTTTTCTTCTTATTTCATGAATTTTCTTATATAAATCAGGATAATATTTTTTTAAGTCATATTCTATTGAAAAATTAAAATTTTTAAGTTGTTCATTTATAAATTTATGCACCTGAACAGCTTTTTCAATGACATTTATTTTTTTGTTATTTATAAATTCTTGAGAGATTTTTTGCTCATATTTTATTTTAAGCATTATAACTTTCTCAACTAAATCAGCTTTATCTTTAACATATTGATATAGTGTTTTTTTAGAGATGCCTAATTCTTTTGCAACATCATCCATTGTTACACTTTTTATACCATACTTTTGATAAAAAATACTTACTTTTTTTAGTATGTCTAAAAGTTCTTTTTCCATAATGGCTGCAAAGATATATAAAAATAAACAAAAAAAAACTTTTTTTTAAAAAAAGTTTTCAAAGTTTCCTAAAATTTTAAAAATCCTATGTTAAATCATAAATTCTGTTATATGAAAATCAGGTATAAAGGACATTTTTAATGCTTTTTTAGAGTATATTCTTTCAAGT
>CAZZDX010000448.1:0-1640 GCA_964653185.1 uncultured Bacteroidales bacterium | reverse complement strand
TTTTAAATTCAATGCCTGCATCTTTCATTTGCAGGGAAGTATTTGTTTTCAGTTGGTCGTTACCTTTAAATAATCTATCAAGAAATATTTATGTCTCGTATCTTATTCATTATATTTATTTTTTGAAAGAAATGAATTAATAAAAGTCCCATTAAAAGGATTAAACTTTATTTTTATCATTTAATCCATCAACAATTACTGCACAGGTAGCGTCGCCTGTGATATTCAGGGCAGTTCGTATCATATCAAATAATCTGTCTAACGCATAAAGTAAAGGCAGTCCAATAATAGGAATATTAGCAGATATTAATACTGCAACGACTAAAAGAGTAGGACCCGGAACTCCTGCCTGACCAATAGAACCAATTGTTGCAGTCAATATAATAGCAACATACTGGGCAGTGCTTAATTCTATTCCAAACATTTGTGCAAAAAATACAGCAACCAAAGCATAATAAATAGCATTGCCATCCATATTAATTGTTGCACCTAAAGGAAGAACAAAAGATGTAGTATCTTTTGAGACCTCAAAATCTTCTTCACATGTTTTCATATTAACAGGCAATGTTACCATTGATGAGGCAGTGGACAATGCTACAATTTGAGCTTTTATCATCTTTGCAAAAAAATACTTTATTGATATTTTTGAAAAGACCCTTAATAATAAAGGATAAATAATTAAATATTGAAATAATATAGCTGCTATATATACAAGAAAAAGTTTCATTACAAGCTTGAGTATATCATATCCAAAAGTTCCAACAGAATCTGCCATAAGTCCAAAAACGCCAAAAGGAGCAGTAAACATAACAACACCTATCATCCATATAAGAGCATCTACGAGATAATTACATCCGTTTATAAGTTTTTTGCCTTTTGTCTGTTCAAGTTTTGATATACCTATACCGAGAAATAAACAAAAAATCAATATCTGAAGAATATTACCATTTGCTAAAGCTTTAACAGGATTACTCGGAATGAGACCAATAATAGTATCCCAAAATCCGGGATGAGAGACATCAGTAGTAACCTTTTCAGAAAACAGATGTCTTACACTCTCTATATTTAGACCTATACCGGGTTCAAAAAATTCACCTAATACAAGACCAATAATAACGGCAATGATAGTAGTTACAATATAATAAAAAAAAGTAGCTATTCCTATCTTACCAGCTGACTTTGTTGCTCCTAATGATGCTGCACCAGAAATTACAGATAATACAATAAGAGGAATAACAAGCATTTTTATCAATTGAATAAAAATATCTCCTAAAGGAGCAAAAATATGTGCCTTAGGTCCCATTAAAACACCAACCACCACGCCAGCTATCATAGCAATAATAATCTGAAACCCTATGTTGGTAATTATTTTTCGTATTCTTATTTTCATTATAACTGATATTTAATTTGTATTTTGATAATACAAAAAAACAAAAAATAATACTATTAATCCAAATTGAGTAATTTTATTTTAAAATTGTTCAAACGATTAAGAAATATTGTAACCGTTCACAGTTTAAAATTTCATAACTGTTAATTGACCTAATTTCTAATTAACCTAATTGACCTAAAAAATTACCAATATCCAATGCAAAATGACCAAAATAATGACCAATGTCCCAATTTAGACATTGGAAATT
>CAZZDX010000447.1:0-1640 GCA_964653185.1 uncultured Bacteroidales bacterium | reverse complement strand
TACCGTTGGATATGGTTTAATCAAAGTCATATCAACCTTAACAACATCCAGATACCTTTGGATTGTTTGGAGGCTTATGCCGTGCTTTTCTGATAAAGACTTATAAGTTTGTTTCTGACGCGAATATTCATACCAGAGCTTTTGCTTACCTTTATTATTAACCCGTCTGGTATTCTCGAAAATATAGTTACAAATATTACATTTATAACGTTGTTTACCTAATCTCTTACCAAATTTTTTTGTCTTTCTAAAATGACAATTTGGACATTTTTTTATACATTTTTATCTGCAAAAATAAAAAACATACTTTAACTATTTGAATAACAGGGTTTAAACCTCTATTTTAGCAACCATGTTTTTTTAATTAAACCGCATTTTCCCATTGCTATTAACCTCATTAAACTTGGAAATACTATCAAAGCCTACAGAAAACAAAGGGTTACAAGAATTCGGTAAAGATATAGTTGCCGTAGGAAAAGATATCTTTATTGATAAAGAAGACGCTAGCTACGGCAAAAAGAAACGTTTTTATTTTGAGCTAAAGGGAGGTAGTGATAGGGATGTATCCAAGAATACCTTTTATAAAGACTCTGGAATTCAACAATCACTTACAGAGGCTAAGCTAGTTCCATTCAAAACTGATTACCCTGATTTTGATTCTTTACCCAAAAAAATTGTTTTAGTTCATAATGGAATAATAAAAGGGAACATTCGTGATGTTTATAATGGTTTTATATCAAAAGAATTTCCAAAATCTAGTATGATTGAATATGATAGATGGGGTATCGAAAGACTTACTGATTTGTTCTCAGATAAATTGTTTGGAGCGTATATCTTAACTGACGAGAATACAACAAAGTTATTTAACAAAGTCTTAATCAATTTAAATACTTCAAATCAAATACTAGAAGAATTTGTTGAATTGCTTAATCTCTTATTTGAAAAAGAAAATTGGGAAGGTTATAAATCGAAACTTAATAGAAAATGGATTTTACTATTTGAGACATTAAAACTGATTTCATTCATCGTATATACTGAGGCAAAGGAGTATAATAATTTTGATTTAGCTAAAAGATACTTAACCCATCTTATTGTTAGATATTGGTATTGGATTTTGAAAAATAAATTGGAAACTGACACTAAAGTCATTGAATATTTCAATCAAACTCTGAACTTCTATTTCTCAGTTTTAGCAGAATACTTCCATAGGACATTGCCCATTGCAATTATTCCAAATGGTCTATCTTCAGAGCATTCTGGAAGATATGAACAAGTTGGTTATACTAAAAGGACATTTGAATATTTAAAATATCTAAGCTTCTTACTTAATTTTATACGTTATAATAATCCTGCTTTTACAAAAGAATCAATCCAACCCCTAATTAATGTAATTAATGCAAACAGTGTCTCAATGCGTCCTCTTGTGGACATTAATTCAATTCCAATAATTGACATATTGAATTTATTTGTAAGCATTGGAGATAATATAAGTGCTGTTAGCTATTTGAAAGGATTAATAAGTTATTTGAAATACGGGAAAGAGAAATTAGGCAGATTACCTGATGCTCATAATAATTATGAAAGTATAATTAGTGTCTGTTCGTAATGTCGTCATTTTTAAAAAAGTACACAAAAATTTT
>CAZZDX010000446.1:0-1656 GCA_964653185.1 uncultured Bacteroidales bacterium | reverse complement strand
ATTTTGAAAAATTATTAACTTAAATCTAAACTAATTTTTATTTAAATAGTGTCCTGTTTTTATATCAAAGTCAACCATTAATGACTGACTGACTGATAGATAGTAGAGACACAAAAACTTGTTCGGCTACTGATTGCAAATTCCGTTGTCCATCCCGCATTTATCGGGACATTTACCGGAACGAATTTTATGTCTTTACTATTTTATTCTGATAAAAACAGTTAAAAATTCCGATAAAAATCGGAAAATGTTCCATTGACAAAATATCACAATTATACTAAATAAACTATTATTTGCATTATGAATTATATCTTATTTGATGATACTACGAGAAATAATTTATTTCCTTTAACTTTTACAAGACCTGTTGCTGATATTAGATTTGGTATTCTGACTATCAGAGAGAAATGGGATATGCTTCTGCAAACAAAAACCTCAACTTTAACTGAAAATTATTTAAGCATTAAATATCCTATAATCAAAAAAAAACATAATATTTTGATAAACGGGTCTGTTTGTCCTAACAAACAGTTGATTGAACAAATAAAAATTTTAAGACCTAATCAGGCATTAGTGCATGATGATTATATCATTGCTTTATACACTATAGATGATAATACAGAATACAAAAGAGAAAATATAAAAACAGAACTTGTTAAAAACAGTTCGGAAATAATTGAAGATATTGAAACCAAAATACCACATCTAAAAATTAATTATTTATGGGATATTTTTGTTAAAAATGAACAAGCTATCATAGAAGATTATGAACTTATCACTAAAAACAGGAAATCACAAGCTATTAGCAATACAAATAAGATAATAGGAAACCAAAATATTTTTGTAGAACAGGGAGCTAAAATAGAATGTGCTATACTAAATGCATCAGCAGGTCCAATTTATATTGGAAAAGATGCTGAAATTATGGAATCCAGCACCATTAGAGGTCCATTTGCACTGTGTGAACATTCTGTCGTAAAAATAGGAGCAAAAATATATGGTCCTACAACAATAGGTCCTTATTCAAAAATAGGAGGAGAATTAAGCAACTCTGTAATTATCGGATACTCTAACAAAGCTCATGACGGATTTATAGGAAGCTCTGTAATAGGTGAATGGTGTAACATTGGAGCAGGAACTAATAATTCTAATCTTAAAAACAACTATTCTGATGTAAAACTATGGAGCTACAAAAAACAAAAATTTGTAACCACAGGATTACAATTTTGTGGACTTATTATGGGCGACCATTCCAAATGCGGTATTAATACTATGTTTAACACAGGAACAGTTGTAGGAGTAAATGCAAATATTTATGGCTTAGGATTTCAAAAAAATTTTATACCGTCTTTTTCATGGGGCGGAACAGATAAAATTACAACCTATAACATTAACACAGCTATTAGTGTAGCAGAAAAAGTATTTAAAAGAAGAAACAAAATTTTTGATCATACAGAAAAAGAAATACTGGAATATTTATATGACTTAACTTTTAAGTTTCGTGCTGATAAGATACTTTATTAACCTGAATTATTCATAAATTAAATTATATTTTATTATCATTAGCCCCGTCCTTTAAGGCAATGTCATTTAGTTAAGAACATATCAGATTAGCACCATTCTTTAGAATGGTGTATTAAAATCAGTAAATTATTT
>CAZZDX010000445.1:0-1675 GCA_964653185.1 uncultured Bacteroidales bacterium | reverse complement strand
CAAATATTGCCTGTTCAAAATCACAACTATAAACATTATACTTGGAATCAAAGGACTTAATACAGTATTGTTTATTAAGAAAAGTACATTCTCTAATATTAAAATTCTTTTGTCCGTCAATATATATACCAACATCAGTTCGCTGATAGGAATTGTAATGACCTGCCCATGGATTCCTGTCATTAGGATACGGGTTGCTGCTGGTGTTACTGTAGTGTGGGTCAAGCAAAGGAGAATTACAGATAAACTGACAATCATAAATATAATTTCCCGATGCATCATAAGGATATTTTTTTCTCAGGAATTTAATATCAATGCCATTATTTACAAAGTCATCATTACCACGGGTTTTAATAATTCCGCCGCTTCGTAAAGTATTAAATTCATGGAACCAAAGATTATTAGGGTCGCAGATATAATCCATATTTCTTGCTCCAAGCAGGACACCAATATGAGCATTTTCTATCTTTACATATTGACCAAGATTAATAACGCCTTGCCAGGCAGAAACAGATGGCATCGTATCGTTGCCCCAGACCTCAATACCCTGCCACATATAGTTTGCACATGGCACATCAAGGTTGGTTAATGTAGAATTACCTATTGTTAGTTTTCCTTGCTGTTCTACTATTATTCTGGCTTTAGGTGCAAATCTTAATGTCATGCTATCAATTGTAAAATTCACATTTGGGTTCACAATAATATCACCCTCAACAGTTTTAGTCCCTCCGCTCCATGTTGTATCAGTGCTGATTATTGTTCCATCAGGAACATCATAAATTACATCACATACACATTGGTCTGGTTGTATAAATATTGTTTCCTGATGAATATCAGAGCCACAGGCATTGGAAGCAATAAAAGTTACACAATAATAACCATATTCACTGAACTGGTGTATTGGATTTTCTTCTGTTGATTCAGAGCCATCGCCAAAATCCCAATCATAATCAGTTGCATCATCTGAAAGATTAGTAAATGTTATATCAGTATTAATAACAGGACATGTGGGTGAAAGAGAGAAGTCGGCTGTTGGCAAAGGATTAACAGTAACAATAACATCATCAGTATCAGTACAGCCGTTTGCATCTGTAACAGTAAGGGTATAAGTTGTTGTTATGGTCGGGATTGCCACAGGATGATGCGTAAATGGATTATTTAAATCTTGTGTTGGACTCCATTCATAAGTATAACCCATACCTAATCCATCTCCAAGTGTAACACTTCCTCCCAAACAAATTGTATGGTCAGGACCTGCATCAGCTACCGGGTTTGGATTAACAGTTACTATAACAGATAGAAATATCAAAGATGTTAATACTGATTTCATATATTTATATTTTTTTAAAAAATGACTTACTGCTCTGACTTGACTCTTTCATCTTACCAGCACCATTTTTTCACTCTTAACTACTTTGCCGTTTATAATAAGATTACATACATAAGTTCCTTTTCTCCAGCCCAATGTATGAACCATTGTTTTGTTACTGCCTTTTTTAAATACAAGTTCTTTTAACAGTTTTCCTTTTAAACTATATATTTTAATTATGCCTTTGTCATCTGCAGAAATATATGCTTCTATGGTAAAACTATTATCACTTGGATTTGGGTATAATTTAAAGTTTAAATTTTCAGCATTAAAGTCCTTTATTCCTGTATTATTTAATATTGTTAT
>CAZZDX010000444.1:0-1692 GCA_964653185.1 uncultured Bacteroidales bacterium | reverse complement strand
CTATATCTTCTGATATTGAAGCTAAACACAATGTAAAAACAAGTTTTATCACCAGACAAGGTAGTATATTTACTGCTATTGGTGAAGTTGCAAAAGAAATAGGTGCTGACCTTGTAATTCTTCCAACACACGGCAGAAAAGGAATTCAACATATTGTCGGAAGCTATGCTTTTAAAGTTGTTACAAGTTCACCTGTGCCTGTTATAGTTGTAAAAAAAGATGCTAAATGGAATGGATACAAAAATATAGTTTTGCCATTAGACGATTCTTTGGAATCAAAACAGAAAGTTAAATGGGCTATTTATATTGCAAGTAAATTTAACTCTACTATCAATATTATAGTAGTTAATGAACCAAATTCAGTTCTAAAAACTAAAGTTGACAAAAATACAGAACAAATAAAAAGAGTGTTAAAAGAAAATAATATTTCTTATACGATAAAATTAGCTGATAAAATAGGAGTAAACTTTTCTAAACAGGTTATGGAATATAGTAATAAAATAAATGCTGATTTAGTTATTATAATGACAAAGACAACTGATAAACTTATGCCTGATTTTATTTTGACTACATGGGCAGAACGAATAATTGCCGAATCCGAGATACCTGTTATGTGTATAAATCCTTTGGATGTTTATTTTATTATTACGGGTTAATAGATAAATGATTTTTTTAAACCGTAAGGTATTCTCTTAATAAAGGCATACTTAACTTTTCCAAAGTTTTAAATTTTGGAAAAGTTTTATATATAATTAATTCATAATCAACCATATAGGTTTAAAAAACTTATATAAAAAAATAAAAAAAATCAAAAGAATAATCAATAAGATAAAGGATTTTTTTAAAACATCTTTAATTGGTGGTGTTTTAGTTATTTTGCCAATAGCTATATTAATCGGAGTGTTTGGCTGGATTTTTACTTTTATTAGTAAAAGAATTGAACCTCTTACAAATTATGTTATCTTAAAGTATGATTTGCAGGAATTTATTGCAAGTATTATTGCTATTACTTTAATATTAATACTTTGCTTTGTTGTAGGAATTATTGTAAGAACAAATCTCGGTAAATATTTATATCAGTTTATTGACTATAATTTATTATCAAAAATCCCTGGATTTAAATTAATTAGAGAGACAACAACACAACTTATTGGAAAAAACAAAACTCTTTTCTCTGCTGTTGCATTAGTTAATCCTTTTGAAAATGATACTTTATTAACCGGCTTTATTACAGATAAAAATTCTGATGCTGACTATTATACTGTCTTTATCCCAACAGGACCAAATCCAACATCAGGCAATATAATGCATATAAAATCACAGTTTGTACACATAATAGATATTTCTGTAGAACAGGCAATGAAAACAATTATAAGCTGTGGAGCAGGAACAGACAAATTAATGCAATTATATAATAAAGAATTGAAAAAAACTGAATAAAGTTCATATCTTTGTTATATCTTTAAAAGGATTTAACAACAAAATTAGAAACCATAAGTCATCCTGTCATCAAGTCATTTTTTTTAACCTTAAACTTCTAATATTTTAACTTTAAATATATAATAATAGAACAATAAAATAATTAGGGATGAATACCCGACAGGTTGTGTAACTCCTGTTGGGTATATATTTAGATTTTTTATCACTACTGACCGACTAAATTTTAAATAAAGGGGTACTTCCAAATGGTTT
>CAZZDX010000443.1:0-1701 GCA_964653185.1 uncultured Bacteroidales bacterium | reverse complement strand
ACAGTGAAGTCAAATGACCATAAATGACAGTGAGCAAAGCGAACAAATGACGGCGAAGCCAAATGACAACAAATGACAGCGAAGCTAAATGACAAATTGTATTACACAAAATATAACCACTCAAAGTATATACTGCTAACTGCTACTGCCACTATTTTTTTAGTTTGATATTATTGAGTTGTTTGAACATCTTTGATTTTAGTTCATTGTATTTGTTGATATAGATAGAGTCGACGGGATTAGCTGGTGGAGATTTTACTTTTAATGGGTCTGTTGGTTGTCCGTTTTTGTAAAAGCGAAAATCCAGATGAGGACCTGTTGACATTCCTGTGGTTCCGACATATCCGATAATATCTCCCTGTTTAACAAAATTTCCTTTTTTAATACCTTTTTCATATTTTGACAGATGAGCATAAGCAGTAGTATAAATACTATTATGCTTAATTTTAATTTGTTTGCCAAACCCACCATTACGAGCAACCTGTATAATAATACCATCACCTAATGCATGGACAGGAGTTCCTGTTGGAGCAGCATAATCAACACCAAAATGAGGTCTTCGGATTCTTAATATCGGGTGTAATCGGCTATGAGAAAATCGTGAGCTTATTCTTGTAAATCTTAAAGGAGCTTTTAAAAATGTTCGTCTTAAGCTATTTGCTTTTTCATCAAAATAATCGCCTGTGCTGTCTTGGACAAAGTAGAAAGCATAAAAATCTTTATTATTATGATAAAATAATGAAGCCAGAATTCTTCCTATGCCAATGGTTTTACCTTCAACAGATATTTCTTCATATATTACTTTATATTTATCTTGTTTTTGAAGTCCGTAAAAATCTATTGTCCATGCATAGATTTCTGATAAATAGATAGCTAAGTTTGGGTTTGTTTTGTTTTCAATCATAGTATTCCAAAGAGAAGTTTCTATAATACCTGATGTTATTTTTATTTCTGTTTTTATTTCCTTTTGACCTGTATAAACTTGTATAGGTTTTTTTAACTTGAATATAACATAAGATGCAGGAGAGTTTTCATAAATAAAATATTGTGCTTTTTGGACAGAATCATTTGAAAGTAATATTGTATATTTATTTCCTGTTTTTATTTTTTTTACGTCAAAGGTATTTTTTGATTTTTTTGATAAAGAATCTATTGTAGAATAGTCAATATTATATTTTAGTAATATTTCTGATAAGTTTTGATTTTTTGTTATTATATCTTTATAAACAATTAAAGAGTCGGTAATAATACCATATTCTGTTTTATGTTTATTTTTTGGTGGAATATTTTTTTTATTTGGTGGAATATTATTATAATAATTGTAAATAATAATAAATAAGATTATAGAAATTATTAAAAGAATGAGTTCAGGAAGTTTTTTTTTAAACATATTTTTTTATTGCAAAGTTAAATTTATAAAAGAAATAGGCATCTTTCATTTTGCAGTTTATACTTTTTTGAAATTCTGAAAGAGTTTAATTTTAATAACCACAGGTGTAACCTGTGGTTATTAACTAATCATATTAATATCAATCAGGCGGTTGCCTGATTGAATAGAAAAATAATTATTATGTTAGTTTTATTCAATCAGGCAACCGCCTGATTGTAACATAATTTTATTTCTTTAACTCCGCATTTACCCCGTAGGTCATATGACCTACGGGGTAAATACGGAGTTATTAATATTTTTCCCCTTCGGGG
>CAZZDX010000442.1:0-1706 GCA_964653185.1 uncultured Bacteroidales bacterium | reverse complement strand
TCCCTGATGAGTATTATAATAGGGTTTAACAACAATATGTTTATAGTTTTTGTTAAGAGTAGAATTGTCCACATCAAATTTCCCACCTTTTTCAGACACAACAGCATTTTTAGCATCCTGAATTACAGAGGTGCTAACAGTTAATGTTGCAGTAAAATCTTCAATATAAATACCATCCCACATAGCTGGAAGACAAGCTAATAAAGTATCATTTCTTGTTAAATGTAATTTTTTTCCTTGTTTTACAATTATTTTAGCATTAACTCCTAAATATATTAAAGATTCTGAAATTGTTCCATCAGCATTAACTGTTAATGTTCCATTAATGACAATTATCTTTCCTACTTCTGTAAAACCATCATTAATAATAGTATCATGATTAAATACAATGTCTGCATCAGGGATAATACAACAGGAAAAAACCACAAAACTCTCTGTTGACTGGCATCCCATTATATCAGTAACAGTAACTAAAATAGTATCTCCATTAGGATAACCGGACCAGTCAATAGTAAAAGAATTTCCTGTAATAGGAGTTGGAGGAAGTGTATCTCCCTGTATTTCATATTCATAAGTATAATGGAAATTAAAATTATCAATAGTATAAGTTGCAACAACATCACAGGTATTATCAGGTCCTGATATAACTGGGTTATCCGGTAAAGGTCGTACATAAACCATATCAGAATATGAAATTCCCTGATCGTTTATTGTTAAAGTAACATTATAATTACCCGAATGTATATAAAAATGAGAAGGATTTTGTTCATCTGAATAGCTGCCATCTCCAAAATCCCAGTGCCAAAAGTCAGGACAGGATGAAGAGTCGGTAAAGAATACAGTATCTCCCAGACAAACATTATTATGTGTAAAATAGGCCTCAGGTGGAGGTATTGTTATTGTATCTGTATAAGAAGTATCTCCACATATATTACTACCTGAGACAGTTATTATATAATAAGGACTATCATAATAAGGATAAGGATACTCTAATTGTGAAAAATTAATACAAAAAGTATCTCCGGGAGCTGTATGTGTATCATAATAATTACCAATACTGTCAGTAATTTCCCAATGCAGTCCACCAACCCAAGGTGACAGATAATTTTGTATTCCAACCGAACTATCAACAAAACAAATTATAGAATCATAACAGTTAATTGTATCGGGAAAATATGTAAAACTAACGTATGGAAGTGGCTCAACAATTAGTTGATGAGTAACACAATCGTCAGCAATAGTATCTCCTAAATGAATACAGGAAATACATAATGTAATATTAAATGTACCGGGAGTATCTGCAATATATATTAAATCAGAATAATCATTATAAATAGCTGTGTCATTGGCAAATCCATCAAAAAACCATTCAGAAAGCACACTATCGCAGCCATGACAATGAACTTCGCTTGTATTTATAAAAGTTACTTCATCACCTACACAACAAGGTGAATCTTCAATACTAAAATGAGCATATGTTACAGCATCCTTTACATCTTTAACACAAACCCCCAAATAGCCATTAACTTCCTGTTGCTGTTCAACTTTAATATAATATGTATTGCCTGTTGTTAAATTATTTGCAGACATTGTTAAGCTGTCTCCATTGTCCAGACCTTTGTGTGCTATTTGCTGCAAACTGTCACAAGTGCCCTGGTATAAATATAAGTCCCTGATATTAGCAACAGGAGTATTTTGTGGTAATA
>CAZZDX010000441.1:0-1706 GCA_964653185.1 uncultured Bacteroidales bacterium | reverse complement strand
GGCGAAAGAGTACGTGCTACGATTATTTCTTGACTGATTTTCTCCGCAAAATTTTACTATAAACATAATTTAATATCAGTATTACAATAATAGGTAAAATAATAATAACATACTTAATAAATACATTGTGATATTCTGACCTGTAATTTTTTAAGACTTGATTTGCGATTATTGTAGCAAAAAATAAAGGTATTCCGTAATAAAGAACAAATGGAAAAAACAGATTAATTTTGTTTGATTTAAAAGACCTAAAGCTGGAAGTAACCATGCTATAAATCTTTTTAAACAACAGATAGAATGGGAATATAAACAACAAGCCGATTAGGATAAACGGAATATACAAAACAATGCCCCAAAAACCAAATTCACTCATAACAGATAAATTTATAAATATCATATCAATCATTAGTCGTATGCTAAAAAACATAAAACTAGCCCAAATTATTAAAAACAGCATAATAAGATATGCTGTAATGTGCTTTCCTTTTTGGTAGTTCGTCTTATGCATTACCGTTTTTATTTCACATTTTATTAGTTAAATAATTGACAATATTAACTATTTTCTGATCTTCTATTTCTTGAGAGTAAGAAACTTTAATAATCCAACTTCCTTTCCTAATTAAAACATCCTTCAAGCCAAAAAGTTCCATGTAAAATTTATATTCATCTATATATTGAAGAGACAATGTTCTACTGCTTGTTTTATGGGTGGTCAGGTTCAAATCATGTAAATAATTAAATCGCTCTTTAGCTCTGCTGATAGCTTTATCTAAATCAAAATTGTTTTTATCTGCCATTTGGTAGTTCACTTTTTCTATATCTAGATCAAAAGTTTTATTTCTTTCTGAGTTTGTAAAAAACAAATCACATTCATCTTCTAGGGTATAAAGATCGTGTTGACAATGCCCTAAATTTTCCAAACCCTCATTAGGAAAAAGAGCAAGGTTTGATTCGGTATAGGTTATAAAATTATTATCAAGAAGTTCAGTAAATTTTATTCTAGTATCAATATTTCCTGTCTCTCCTGCGGATAAATCTTGAGTACTTATACTTTCAAAAGCCTTTATTACCAAAATAGTTGCAGTTATGGTTCCCGGATATTCTTCAGGTTTTTTATTGTCCTCTTGTGCTAGTCCTTTGACTTCGTTTACATTTACTATAAGTTCTTCTGCTGTTGGTAATGCGATTTTACATTCTGTTAAATTTCCTCCTTTGATAATAATTTCGTTACCATTGACAACAGCTATTGCTTCTTGGCAATTATTTAAAAAATGATTCCCCAGACAAACTAAAGTGGAATTATCCTCCGGATTTAGAGTCTGGTCCAATAAATTAAATTGAGTGTTGCCGCAATCCGTTATTTTTGTTGCTGGCGGAGATTCTGGAGTTGTTTCACTAAGCGGTAATTTGCCCGGCACAGATTCTTCTACTTTTGTTGCTTCATCAGGAAAAGAAGGAGAAGGTGATAAAATTTTTTGATACAGCCCATAACCGATTGCTCCAATAAGAACAATACCACCTGCAATAATTAAAATAATTATCCAACGAGGTAAGCCAGATTTTTGAGGTGTTTCCTGCTGAAAATCTGATGTCGTTTCTCTTTGGGAAATATTTGATTGACTGAATTGATTTGTCTGTGGATGAAGTTCTGTCATTATTTTAATTTTATCATATATACAATAATGTGGCAATTCTTTATTTTGGAA
>CAZZDX010000440.1:0-1730 GCA_964653185.1 uncultured Bacteroidales bacterium | reverse complement strand
AAATAAATCATTATTTTATTAATATCATTTTCTTTGTTATAGAAGCATTTTTTGTTGTTAAACGATAATAATAAATTCCGTTTTTAAAATTTTCTGCGTTTATAACAAATTTATGTTGTCCTGAACTTAATTCAGAATTATTTACAGTTAATATTTTTTCTCCAAGCAAATTAAAAATACTTATATTAACAAATTCTTTATGAGGCAGATAAACATAAACAGATGTATTTTTTGTAAAAGGGTTGGGATAATTATTACTTAAATAAATTTTATCATATAAATTATTAAAATCGTTTATAGATGTAGGATTATATCTTTGGTCAGCAGCAACAGCACTTTGTTGTATATCAGCAAGATGTTCTCCTGCAATCAAAGCAAAAGCTATTTTAACAGAATCTTTAGGTTTTAAATTTATAGGTCCCGAACTTATCATATCAGATACATCATTACCTGTTTGAGAGTAAAAACCCGCACTGGTTCTGTTTGTTCTTAAAGAATAGTATTTATCATATCCGGTAAAACTATAAGAGCCATCACCGTTAAATATTGTTATGCTCCCATCTTGTCCGTCATTATCAAAAGCATAATGTATAACCGGACCTGGTGTTAACAGTTTGATTGCCGCATAAGTTCCGCCTTGTGTAGAATAGGTATATCCCATTTTATTATCCGAATCAAAAGACACACGATTTTTAAATACACTATTACCTAAATCCCAATCCACAAAAAAACCGGCATATAAAGTTTTTAATGTATCATCTCCATTATTTTTTATTGTATATTCAAGTATAACATATTTTGAATCTTCAGCATTATTCCATTCAAAGGCTCTATGTGTAACCGTAACATTTAAAGGATATCCTGCTATACTATCTGAAAACACGCCATAAACATCAAAATCAGACATAACAGGAGGAATAATTTTTTTTGCATTAATAACAGAAACAAAATCATTATCAAGTTCATTTAAAGCACCATAAACAGCATCAGAAACCTGAACCGGTGAATTGCCAATAAGCAAACCACCACAATACAGCATTGATATATCGTCATTATTATAAAGAAAACCTATTCCCTGTTTCGCAAATTTATCATTATATCCGAGTCGACCTTTACTTGTTATTGTAGTTGCAATTTTGTTTGTATCAATGTTTATATAATCAACATTAACTATTATTGAAAAATATTGATAAGCTTTATAAGTACCATCTTCAAAATCAAGTTTAAAATCAATAGTATAACTTAAAGGTACCGAAGGCAGGATATGAACTTCAAAAGGGTCAGAGTCATTGCTCTTTGTTCCTAATGTTGAAATAACACCAAGCGTTGTTGTTGAGTCAATAATTTGCACATAAGGCGATGCAGAGTTTAATGTTACAGAAAGATTTGTAGTAGGAGCCAAATAATTTTTAAAATCACCGATTATATGTAAAGTATCATTTTGAGTAAAAAAGCCGGCATTATCTGACAGATTATTACTAATCATTAACACAGAAGGGATAGTAGAATCCGTTAAAGCGCGGTATAGATTAACTCTTCCAATACCTAATTTACCGGCATAAGGAATATTTTCAGGAATAGTATCAATATTATCAGAAGTAACTTTTAATTGTTCACCTATTTGTATTGCAGAATATGAAGGGAAATGGGATTTAACTATTGCTGCACATGCAGAAACTACTGGTGCTGCATATGATGTGCCACTTCCTATCCAAGCATATCCTCCTCCA
>CAZZDX010000439.1:0-1739 GCA_964653185.1 uncultured Bacteroidales bacterium | reverse complement strand
AAATTCAGAGATAAAGCAAATAATAATATGGTTATTGTTAAGGCATTGTTTTAAAAACGTACAGTCAAAGGAAAAAAAGATTGCATTGATAATAGGGAGTACAAGGGAAAATGTGATATATCATTTAAAAAAAATAAATGACAGAATGACGGTGATAAACAATGAATATGTAATAGATAGAAAGTTTTATAACAAAGTATTCCAGATAGACGGGATAATTGAAAATGAAAAGATTAATAATTTAAAACTTAAATAATATGGCAAAATATGAAGTAGAAATACCCGAAGGGTATAAAGTATGTAGCTTGTGCAGGTATTCCAATCAAATACTTATAAACCTTGTAACTAAAGCAAAAAGTTTAATTGACTATTGCAATGAATTTATTAGATTGCATAATGATTTAGTTTACTTAAAAAAAGTTAATTTTCATTGGACTAAGAAAATCGAGAACGATAAAGATAAACAAATTTTTTTAAAAAGTATTTTAAGGGAACAGGCAAGAGATATTCTGCGATTAATTGTTGATGATATAAATAAGAAAGAAAATAAAAATTTTCTAAACAATTGCTTCGATAATGGAATGGCTGATTTTTCCAGTATGGAAATTAGTGATTTTCTTATGGAAAACTATAAGCCTCTTTTAGATAGAATTTATTTATAATACTTAATAATATGGAAAATAAAAAAAGAGATAAAATTTGTTTAAACAAATACGTTAAACATAAAGATATATTTATATATGAATATGACGAAGATAACGACCCAGTATATAAATGTGGGAGGTGTCAGGAGATATTAAGAATAAATAACAAATATTCCATAACAGAAAAAGAAGCTAATTCAGAAAAATACAAAAACAGTATTTTTTATGCAGCAAATCCTAAGCATATTAAAAAACTAATGAAAAGGTATGGTTGCAAAATACAAACATTTAAAGAATGGCATAAAGCTATAAGTAAGAAAATAGAACAGAAAAATAAAAAATGTGATATATGGGAATAAACTAATAATTTAAAACTTAAATAATATGGAAAAAGAATATTCACAATTTGTCCCATACCAGCTTTGTCCCAAATGTAATGGGACTGGGGTTGTTCCAATTTTAACAACAGAGACAACAACAATTGACATAAATCAACAATGCGACGTATGTTTAGGGGCAAAAATTATCCCAATGTATGTGTTACCCCAATAATTAAGTAAATTTTGTAAAAAATAATAGATATATTGTTTATATTTTTGTATTAATTTTTTAATTAACAAATCTATAAACATATATTATTATGTCAAACATTGTTTTTTACGACAGCACAAAACACGACCAGATAGTGTCCTGCTTTGTAGCACAATACTTTATAAGGAAAAAATTCGGGATAGGGGCAATAACTTATAAAGACGTTTATAACGTCAGCACAGGCGACCTGACAACTTATATTGACGCAATAACAAACAACACCCTTGCAAGTGTATTTGTATTATCAGGAGTGGCAGGCACGGGTGCGACAGGGACAATGTCCTATGACCAATTGGCATCGCTAAATGCTAAAATGTATACCAAAAGCAAAGGGGTAACTGCACTCACGGGAACTTGCGGGGCTAATGTTACAAACACAAGCATAGTGCTTACAGGCACAGGGGCAAGTGCAGTAAATAACTTTTACAAAGGCTTTTACATAGTTACAGCAGGCACAACAGCAGCAGCAAGGCAGATAACTGCTTACAATGGCACTACAAAAGT
>CAZZDX010000438.1:0-1754 GCA_964653185.1 uncultured Bacteroidales bacterium | reverse complement strand
TGTAGACTGACTACATGCCCAACAATAATCATTGCCAGGACAAGAAAGACTACCGCCTGGTTGACAAATAATTTCACAACTGCTCAAGGGAGAATAAGATCCATTAACATCCTCCTCGCATTGATATAAACCACCAGATGTATTACAACGATATCTTGTGACTAAATTTGCTGATGGTTGTCCACAATAATTTAAACACTGCGCAAGAGTATTAAATTGACCATTATCATCCGAGAGGCACTGGCCAAAAAGACAGATATATTTGTCACTCCATGCTGGAACTTGATAACAAAGATCTCCACAAGCAGATAAAGAAGAATATATCCCATTAGAGTCTTCTATACATTTCCTGTTTTGGGTATCGCAGCGATATCTAGTTGTGACTGGAGGTGTTCCATCTACATCCGCACTTGTGGTATCTCCACAATCGCTATCCTTTTCACACGAATTAAGCGGACATATCTCTGAATCGAGTATGTCAGTACAGCTTTCTAAACATTTACCAATAGTAGGGAAACATTTATAAGTACAACAATTCTTTGCATATGCAATATTATTTATAGTAATTCCTAAAAACAATATTATCAAAATTATAAATAAACAATAACTCGTTATTCTTTTTGTTTTGATTATTTTGTTCATAAATTTTTTAATAATTTTATATAAATTAATAAATTAATTATTTAATACTCCTGTAAAATCTTTTGATGTCCTCTCTAAATTCATTATCGCAAACTCATCTGCTTCTTTAAAACTATCATCAGGATAGACAAAGAGCTGCAAGAAAGTAAAAAATTCTTTGCCTTCAGGAACAGTAATTCCTTTTTCTAAACGAAACCCCTCTGATGAAACAATGGGATTAGGCAAACATTGTTTCCCTGATTTCCCTTTTGGGCCCAACAAATCTGAATAATAACAAAGAAAATATGGATCATATAAAATACTGTCAAATTGTTCAAGGTTTACGCTAATTGCAACAGGTTCCCCTGGTTGAAAAGAATTTTTATCTGAACAATCATATTTTACACCATCTTGATAGCACCAAATTAAATACATATCTTCTTCGGGTATAGGAATTAAAGCCTGTTTTCCTTTTTCTTTATAATAAGTAACTCCCCCAATGATAAGGATTAATAAAAGAATTAATACCCCGAAAATGATAATGTTCTTTTTGTTAATTTTCATATTTTTATTAATTATTTTATATATTAAATTATACTCTTGTTATATACTAAATTATACTTTTAAATAGATGTTATGTAGTCTAATTATATATCTATTATAAATCTTATGTAGATTATGTCAAGTCAACAATTAAAGAATTGATTTTTAAATAAATAAGAGTTAGAATAAAAAGAGGTCTTTAAAGATCTCTTTTGTTTATCTGCGGGTATAGTATAGTGGTAGTATGGAATCCTTCCAAGATTCAGGCACGGGTTCGAATCCCGTTACCCGCTCCAAATTTATGAATAAAAAAGAAAAAAAAGACAATACAAAAGTGAGAATTTTTTCCGGTAGTAGACCTACTGGTTTTCTTCATTTGGGTAATTATTTAGGTGGGTTAAAAGGATACATTGAACTCCAAAATAAAAAGAATTATGATTGCATTTATGCAGTTGTGGATCTTCATGGTATCACTTCACCATATAGCCCAAAAACTTTTCAAGACAATGTTCGGGAAGTAATTTTAGAATATTTGGCATGCGGTTTAGATCCTAAAAAATGCCATTTAATAATTCAATCTCAAATACCTG
>CAZZDX010000437.1:0-1757 GCA_964653185.1 uncultured Bacteroidales bacterium | reverse complement strand
TCATCAGGCAGGCAATATGGTATTGTTGTTGTGTTATTGAATGGGTCAGGATAATTCTTACCAAGTATCTCGTCTTCTTTATTTGTGTCAGCAAAATCAGAAGTTCCAGGTATGTTTAATGATTTTATATTTATTTCAGCCGGACATTCAGGAACTTCTTCCCTGTATAACAAGTCAAGTATTGCCTGTGCATTGCTTGTTCCAAGTCCAGCAGGACATTTGTATGCCAGGTCTCTTATAAACTGTATTTGCAAACTATCTAACTGATACAATGTTTTACCCTGGTCATATAAATTTAGTAAAATATAATTTAATTGCACCCAGTCATAGACCTCAGGGTCATCAACCGGAATATTTGCAAGTTTTGTTGCAGCATCTGTAAGATTACTATCAGCAATATATGTTGCAATAAGTGTTTGTTCTGCCCCAGTTGTTCCTTCGTTTTCCAGTAAAGTTATTGCATCATCTTTACGATTATTTACAGTATCAGTAAGCAAAATTATTAATTCATTAAGGAATAACTGCCTTTGTTGTGTTATATTGTCAATTTCACGTTGTATGGATGCAAGTGTTGTATAATCAGGATTATATGCCTGTAATTTCTTTAACTGGTTGACAATACCATGAGGAATAGTTTTTAGTTTTTCATAAAACACCGGTTCTGTTTTTTTGGATACAGGCAGGTTTACCTGCATTACATTTTTGAAATTACCATGAGATAAAGGATATTCAGTTATTAATGAAATTATTACTGTATCAGATAACGGAGAATTACTAATTAATTTATTCTTTAATTTACCAACCGGGGTATTTCCATAAATACCATCTAATAATTCGTAAGTTTTACCATTATCAAGTGTAAGTTCAAAATTGTTGTAATTATTTTGTAATGTGTATATTTCATTACTTAAATTATCCAGATCTTCTTCTATAACAAATAATTTTGGTAATGGGTCATGAGGATAAGGATAAGGTATTATCCAAAGAGGTGGACATGCTGTAGGATTGTCAGTTTTGTCCACACCAATACCAAAAACATTTATTATTGCTTCATTAGGATCTGGATATATTTCAGGGATTACGTTTGGCGGACCAGCATGTCTGTAATAAATATATGAATAATCATCTAATGATTTTATACGTCTTCTGTCAGAAATATTAACTGGATTGAATTCATTGCCAGCAGCACATTTTTGTTTAAAGGACAATGGGAAAGAAGATGGAGGCATTGAACCCTGATTAGCAAAAGAACCATTGTTTTCAAAGTTTACAGTATATAATGAAGGTTCAGGATTGTTGCACCTATTACATTTTAGTTGTAACTTTGAATTATTACCAAATGTTATAATATTTTTATCACATTGAGTAAATTCGTTTCCTATCCAGTTACTTGTGTTCCATGCACCAACATATCCGCCATTTTCTCCTGAATTTTCTATCTTAACACCATATTTAAACCTTTTAAATTTATTATTACTAATATTAAATGAAGAAGAGTTTGTAGTAAAAATTCCATATAAGTTTTTGTTTTGGTCAGAAATAGATTCCCCAAATTTATTATCATGAATATAATCATATTTGCCAGCCTTAATAAAAATAGCAGCGCCCTTAATAAGTGCATCATTTGGTATCTTATCAAAGAAACATCCGGAAATTTCATGTCTGTTATCTATGGATGATAGTGTATTTTCAATTTTTATACCAAATATTGCCTGTTCAAAATCACAACTATAAACATTATACTTGGAATCAAAGGA
>CAZZDX010000436.1:0-1761 GCA_964653185.1 uncultured Bacteroidales bacterium | reverse complement strand
ATTTTAAATTTATTGATGTATTGTCAGATTTATAAATTAAAATAGATTTTTTAACTAAAAAAACTTAAACAATTGAAAGTTAAGAAAATATTAGTTTCACAGCCTAATCCCCAATTAGAAAACTCTCCATATTGGAATATACAAAAAAAATTTAATTTAGAAATAGACTTTCATAAATTTATCAGGATTGATGGTGTTAAAGCCAGGGAGTTTCGTAAAGAAAGGATTAATATATTAGAGCATGACGCAGTAATATTTACCAGCCGACTTGCTGTTGACCATTTTTTTCGTATATGTAAAGAAATGAGGATTCGTGTGCCTGATGCTATGAAATATTTTTGCGTTTCAGAATCTATAACTTATTATCTTCAAAAATATGTTCGTTATAGAAAACGAAAAATATTTTCCGGCGGAAAAACGTTTAAGGATTTAATGGAAAAAATAGAGAAATATAAAGATGAGAAATTTTTATTACCTTGTTCTAATATTCACAAACAAGAAATTCCAAAACTCTTGGAAAAAAATAAAATAAAATATTCTATAGCTGTAATTTATAAGACCCTTTGCAGCAAGTTATCAAACTTAGATATTAATAAATATGATATGATTGTATTTTTTAGTCCCTTAGGAGTAGAATCTTTATTTAAAAACTTTCCTGACTATAAACAAGGGGACTCTGTTATTGCAGCATTTGGTCCGACAACTGCAAAATCAGTAAAAAAAGCAGGACTCACTTTGTCTATAGAAGCTCCTACCCCAAAAGCTCCTTCTATGATTATGGCTATTGAGCAATATCTTCAAAAAGTGAATAAAAAGAAATAAAAATCAAAAAAATTGAATGATATAACAAAACAAACTTTTAAAAAAAAAGAACGACTATGTGGTAAAAAAAGAATAAATAATCTGTTTACTTATGGGAACTCTTTTTATATTCGTCCTTTTAAAATAGTTTGGCTAAATACAAAAATAAATTCAAATACACCTGCACAAGTTCTTATTAGCATACCAAAGCATAATATTCATAAATCAGTTCAAAGAAATCTTTTAAAAAGAAGAATAAAAGAAGCATATAGGAAAAACAAAAAATTATTTTATGAATTTTTAATCAATAATAATAATCAATGTATTTTTACAATTATATTTGAGAGCAAAGATGTTATTTTATATAAAGAAATAGAATCAAAAATAATTCTAATACTAAAACGTTTACAAAAAGAATATGAAACGTCTAAAAATTATGAATTATGAATTACGGATTACAGATTACGGATTTTGAACTTTGTGCTTTGAACATTGAAACTTGAAACTATGAAAAGGATATTATCCAAATTTTTTATTTTTTTAATACGTTTTTATCAATCAGCAATTTCTCCGTTCACTCTTTCTTCTTGCAGATATACGCCAACATGTTCACAGTATGGTATTGAAGCAATAAAAAAATATGGACCATTTAAAGGAACATACCTGGCTTTGAGAAGATTTTTATCTTGTAATCCTTGGGGCGGAAAAGGATATGACCCTGTGCCATAAAAAATATAAATTTTTATATTAAACTTAGAATTCTTAAAAATTGAGAAAAACAAAAACCAATCAGGCAGTTGCCTTATAACAATTAGAATATCAAGTGATTATATAATATATCAAAATAAAACTACTCATTTTATATTTAGAGTTATTAAAAAGTAATTATTTGGAAAACATTTTCTTTTTATTAAAGATAATTTCCCCAAAGGGGAAAAATATTAATAACTCCGTATTTAC
>CAZZDX010000435.1:0-1767 GCA_964653185.1 uncultured Bacteroidales bacterium | reverse complement strand
ATCACCAATCCCTTCAATCCATGTACAGAAATCAGAATTAATTATTTTTCTGTAAGAATTGTCTATTATTTTTATTGAATCTACTGAAATAACGTGTATAGTAATTGGTGAGTTAGAAGTATAGAGAGTGTTTAAAATTGTAACAGAATCACCCGTGTTTAAACTAAAATCATAGATTAAGCCCTCATTGTTGTTACAAAGAATATAAACCCTTTTTGTGCTATCTTCTTCACGTAAGTAATAATTTTGTTTATACCAATTACCAGAATCATTAGTAATTTCAGGAATATAATATTTTATTTCATCAATCAATGTGTCGGAGATAAACCTGTAAAGAGTTGTATAATGAGGTTGTGGCCCTGCATAACAATCATAATAATTCCATAATTTATTTGTATCAACAAGTTTATGATATTCTTGTCCAAAAGAAAGCTGCATACTTACAGCAAAGAGCAGTGTTAAAAGTATTTTTGGTTTTCCCGAGAAAATCGGGATTTCGCTATGGCTCAACATATTTTTATATTTTTAAAGTTAAAAAACAAAGATACAAAAAAATTGGTCAATAAAAAAAGTGTAAATATAATAAAAAAAATTGGTTTAGGCAAAAAAAGTATTAAATTTTAAATCATTTTCAGTAACAGTAGCATTATTTATGTTTTTTAAAGTTATACTACGGAAATTATTATTAAACTCATTTCCGTTAATTGTTACCGGTATGAAATTATTTGAATGAGCAGCATAAATTGCATAATACAGGTTTAGGTATTTCAAATTTTCAATTATTGAACGGGCGGAGTTACAAACTCCGCCCAGCAGGGTCCGCAACCACCAATCTTCATACTACTTGTACTCCAATATCTACAAATGAAAATATTTAGTTCTTCATCTTCATTAATTTTATAATTATCAAAACAATAATTACCACAATTACTTAGATTATTAGTCCAACCTATATCATCTTGGTGAAAATATATACCTTCAAGTTCAAACCTTATTCTAGAATCAACAATATAAGGATCATTGGTAGGTCCGCCCCATTCAGGTGCCTGTATTGTGCTATAAACATCATTCACTCCAGGAATGATAGAATATAAATAAGCTATATCATCGGGATTGTTTTCTTGAAAGTTTTCACCACCAGCACTATTTTGCATAACATGAATATTAACACGAATAGTTTTAATAGGAGTGTTATTATCTGGTATATATAATGTTGGATGTGGATTGCTACTAACATCTTCATTTACACAAGGTATAGAAGATGAGGGACTAATAGTATTATTTAGATTTGTTATTGATGGTTCAGGTGTATAACATTCTGCGTCTTGTGATTTTATTTTCTTTAACGATACAAAACACAAAACAAACAGTAAAATAAAAATTAATGAAGTATTTTTCATAAGCAAAGAATTAATTTATAATTATCTTTTTAGTAAAATAAAAGTTTTTTTTATAATTATAGCAATGAAATAGATACATTCCATTTCCCAAATTATTTGTATTTATAATTATATTTTCAAAGGGTCTAATTTTTTTCAATTCATAAACACATTCTCCTTTTGAGTTTATTATAATAATAGAATAATTCTCATTAAAATTATAATCTATAATTTTAATATTAATATTTTCCTTACTTGGATTTGGGAAAATATTAACTGTAATATTTGTATCGCTGTTAGCTTTATTAATATAAGAAATTAATTGATCACATAACATATTAGTATCAGATATATATTGTATTACACTGTCTTTATAACACCTTAAATA
>CAZZDX010000434.1:0-1769 GCA_964653185.1 uncultured Bacteroidales bacterium | reverse complement strand
GAATGACAGGATTTAAACCTCTGTTTTAGCAACCATGTTTTTTTAATTAAACCAATTTATATAAGTTCATTCTGTTAGTTGTTGAGCGAAGCCGAAACAAAGGTAAATGCGGTTTAGTGGTGGTTATCTTATCAAAGTTACAAATCCTGTTCTGTTATATTCTTGATTTTCTGATTTAGCTTCTAAAATATAATAATATGTCCCTTGGGCAGCATCTGTTCCGGCATGAGTTCTTCCGTTCCACATATTAGACGGATTATTGGTTTTAAATATTAAAACACCCCATCTATCAAAAATTTTTAAAGAATAAATTGACATACCACTATTCCTGACATAAAAATAATCATTTACTCCGTCACCATTTGGTGTAAATACATTAGAAATAATAAGACCTTCTTTTACATTAATTTCCATAAAAACAGTATCTGTACATCCATTATCACTTCTTACTGCTAACATTACATTATAAACACTGGGATTATTATAAATATGATAAGGATTTTCCTGTGTTAAAGTATAACCATCATCAAAATCCCAATACCAGCTATTAATTATATAAGGTGATATTATAGACGATTGGTCTATAAAAGATATTAAATCTCCTGAAAATATGTCACCAAAAGGAGTATTAATAGAAAAATCAGCCACGGGATTAGGCAAGACCTCTACTATATAAGGCAAAGACATAAAATGAACACCTGATTGCGTTATCTCTTCCACTGTAATTGTGTCAAAACCAACAGTATCCCATACAACCCAAACATTGTCCAGTGTAGAATCGGAAATTATATGTCCGCCAACTAGTGTCCATAAATATGTAGAATTTGAATCACCTGATGCTATATAATTTTCCGGTGAATTTTTACAAACAACTTGTGGACCTGATATAGAGACAGTATCATGAATAACTTCTATTAAAACATAAGGTTCATAAGTATAATCATTCCATGATATTTTTTTAAACCCTTTTAAAGAATAATTATAAACACTATTTACATATCCTATATTCTGCCATTGATTTAAAGGAACATCTTTCCAGTTTGCTATTCCGTTCCAGTTATTACCATCATTAACAGGGTCAAAATAAATTGTAATATCAGCAAAATCATTACCTGCTGTACGATTAATCAAATGATAAAAAAAAGAATCAGCACGTAAAATAGTAGGATCAAGATTATGTAAATCATAACCGTCAATTGTAGCTTTATTATTAACAAATCTCACAGTAAATGTATTATTTACAGAATTGTTAGGTCTAATTTCAACAGGACGATATCTCATTGTGTTTAAACTTGAACCCACAGGAAATAAATAAGTACCATTTATAGCAGTTACTCTTGATAATCTGCCATTTCCCAAACTGCTGACAAAGCCGTTTGTCCTGATAATTGCAAATGGATTTACATTTGTTATAAACATTGTAAAAATATCAGTTGCCAATTCTCTGTCTGTTAAATCAAGCATATTACTAACAACAGAATTTATTGTTAATGTTTTTATTCCTGCATTTTCTAATTTAAGATTATAAAAAGCTGTTAAAAAGGTTCCTGTTATAAGTTGATTTGCTCCGTTTAATGTAACTGTGCTTAGTCCTGATTTGAATATTTTATTATTTACCCAGTCACCCGTAAGTTCATATTTACCATTTCCTGATGTAAGCCCGTCATTAACAAAATCTCCTTTAATAATTATTTTTCCCAAATTATATAAAGAGTCATTATTAATACTACCAATATTACTAACTTCTTCATCATATTCTCCTCCAAGAA
>CAZZDX010000433.1:0-1778 GCA_964653185.1 uncultured Bacteroidales bacterium | reverse complement strand
ATGAGTAATTATGTATTATCTCAATCATGCCTTCCTCAAGGCATTGAGTTTAATACTCAGGCGGAAATTGACAGTTTTCAGATATTATATCCCGGATGTTCACATATTGAAGGAGATGTAAAAATTAAAGGAAGTGGAATCAATAATTTAAATGGATTAAATAATACAGATAGTATAGACGGATATTTAAAAATAGAGAACAATCTGAGTTTATCAAGCCTTACCGGTTTATTATCATTAAAGTATGTTGGGGGTGATCTCTATATTTCCGGTAACTACTCCTTAAAAAATTTAACCGGATTAGATAGTTTACACTACATTGGAGGAGATGTGATTTTCTATTATAACGGTTTAAATAGCCTGGAGGGGATGGAAGGAATTTCAAATATTTTTGGAAGTCTTTGGATTATTGGTAATGATTCAGTTACTGATTTGAATGGATTAAATTCAATTTCGACAATCACTGGTGAGCTTGTGATTCAAGACAATTCAAGTCTTTGTAATCTTATGGGTTTGGAATCACTTTTAGGTATTGGTATTGAATTATTAGTGGCTGATAATCCATCTCTTACAAGTTTGTCTGGTTTGGAAACTTTAACATGTATTGATAATAGTATGTTGATTTGGTTTAATAATTCACTTGTAAATTTATCTGGATTAAATAATGTCACAACAATTGGAAATTATATTTGTATTGCATTTAATCCGTCTCTAAAAGAATTAGATGGGCTGGATTCATTAATAAATATTGGGCAGTATTTATTGATTTTCAACAATGATTCGTTGCAAAGTCTATCAGGTCTTAATTCCTTATCTTCAATAGGAGGGTGGATTGATATTACGAATAATCCTTTGTTAAAAAGTCTGTCAGGCCTTGATTACATTGACCCAAACACCATCACGGGTTTATATATAAAAAACAATGCCTCATTATCCACCTGCCACGTACAGAGCATTTGCGATTATCTGGCTGCACCAAATGGCGCAGTTTCGATATCGGGTAATGATAATGGTTGTAAAACCAGGGCTGAGGTAGAGGCTGCATGCGCCGGAGGAAAGGAAACGGATATTAAAGTTTTTCTGCAGGGCTCCTATGCAGGAAGTAATACAATGAATGCAAACCTCTCATCAGTTCTGCCTTACCATCAACCTTACGACACTTTGCCATGGATGTACACAGGAACGGAAACAATTAACACTATTCCTTCAAATGTAACCGACTGGGTATTGGTTGAGATAAGGGATTCATCAGATTATAATATCTTGATTGATACAAGGGCGGGAGTTTTATTAACAGATGGAAGTATTAAAGATACAAATCTTACAAGCGGCCTCTATTTTTATAATATTGATTCAGGTTATTATTATGTTGCTGTTCGTCATCGTAATCATATCTCAGTAATGACAGAACAACCTATCAACATTCCATCACAAATCCAAATTGATTTTACTGATACAAACTCAACAAAACTATTTGGAGGGTACCTACAAGCCCAGATCGAACTTGAACACGGTATTTGGGGAATGATCAGTGGCGATATCAACAATGATGGCATGCTTAAATACAGTGGCCCGGATAACGACAGGATGGAAATAATACAGCAGATCACAAATGTAAGTGGTTCAACCAATATAACAAAAGTCATTAGCGGATACTATATTGAAGACCTTGATTTAAACTCGCAGGTGAAGTATAGCGGTCCGAATAATGACGGAGCAATAATAATCCAAAATATCATTTCTTTAACAGGTTCAACCTCAATAACAGCAGTATATTC
>CAZZDX010000432.1:0-1787 GCA_964653185.1 uncultured Bacteroidales bacterium | reverse complement strand
TTGTCCACTTGAAAGAATATACTCTAAAAAAGCATTAAAAATGTCCTTTATACCAGAATTTTCATCATGTAGAGACGTTGCATGCAACGTCTCTACTTTGGAAAAGCTAAAAATTATTTTTTTATATTCTGTGAAACCCTTTAAATGCTTTCAAATTAACTTCCTAATATAATTTTTCTTCATCAAGCATTTTAAATCCTAATTTACAATATGAATCTGCTTCTTTCATAAAACCATTGTCAAAATAAATTTGCGCCAAAAAACCTATCAAATATATAACTTTATGATTATCATACTGATACATGCTAAGAGAATAAGCAAATTTTGCATCTGCAATTGCACTTATATGGTAAATTTTTATCTGCAAGATAAATTGCCCTTTTGAAAAAGAAATCAGATTGCTCTGCATAAAATTCCCCAAATTTTTCTATCATTTTATTATGAGAGGTATAAAAATCATCTTTTATATCCATAAATATTGTTATTAATTTTTTCAGTAATTTTTAATCTGTTATTTTTAATAAATTTTCATCATAACCATATTTATGAAGAAGTTTACGAGCATTATTTATCATCTGTACTTCGCCATATTTAGTATAAATATATAGTCCATTTGATAAGCGTTTTGCTTGTTCAAATTTACTACCATTTTTATGTATAGGATCTGTGTTTACTAAATAGCATCTGTAACCTGCAGGTATAGGAACATCTTCTTTTTTTAATTTCCCTTTTTTTATTAACCAATTACCAGTATTTACTAAAACATCATAATTGTTTGTAATAGAATAAGTATCACTTCCAATTTTCATTTTTTTAATAATTTTATTATTCTTTTTAATTGTTGGTGTTTGAATTGGTTCTATGACAGATTTTTCAACTGGAAAAATTAGTTTTTTAATTTTTTCAGTTATAAAATCTTCTAATTCAAATTTATCAAATTCATATTCAGCATGGTTTTTTTTAATCAAATTTTCAAATACAGGAACAAATTCTTTAACTAAAGCCGAAGGGTCTTCTATTAAAGAATTCCAAATATTATCTAATATTGGAAATTTTTTAATAAGATTCTCAATGTTTTTAATATTTTTTCTTGAAATAGCATTTAATTTTCGTGTTATTGTTGACATATCGTCTATTTCTATATCGGTTTTCCAAATAATTCGTTCTTTAAAAGTGGTATCTTCTTGAAAGGATCTGAAAAGAATCCAAATTGCTCCATTACTTAAAAGACCATATTTCATTCCTACACCAAAACAATATTCAGCCAATTGCTTTATATTTTCCTGTTTTATTTTAACTAATTTTTTTGCTTCAAAAAATAAAATTGGTTTACTTTCTATTAAAAGATGATAATCTGGAAATCCTTCCTCGGTGTGAATATCCATTTGCACTTCTTCAGGGTTTTCTGTATCCCATCCTAAACCTTTTAAAATAGGTTCTATTAATTGACTTCTTACAGACTGCTCACTTTTTTCGTAAAGTGAACGATGTTTTTTTATTTTATTGAGAACTGTTTTAATAATGTTTTTTAGTTCTTCCATAGTATTTATTTTTTAATTATTTTTTAATTATTGTTTATTTACTGTTTATTTATTTATTACTGTTTATTTATTTATTTGTTTAATTGTTTAATTGTTTAATTGTTTATTTGTTTATTTGTTTATTTGTTTATTTGTTTATTTGTTTGGCAAATTACAAAACGGTTTTGTGAAAAACAAATTTTTTTTAATAATTAAATTTCCCAAAAGGGGAAAAATATTAATAATTCCGTATGAACTAAGCGAAGC
>CAZZDX010000431.1:0-1787 GCA_964653185.1 uncultured Bacteroidales bacterium | reverse complement strand
CACTAATCAAGCCGCAATCATCAGAAACAGTCATAATTACATAATAATTGCCGCCACTTGTATAAATAAGAGAAGGATTTTCGTCATCAGATGTTGTTCCATCGCCAAAATCCCAGTGATAAGTTACATTGGCAAAATGTGAGACAGAAGTATTGGTAAAATAAATAGTATCATTTGCACATATTGGCTGGTCAGGAGTATATGTAAAACTTGCTGTGGTTCTTGGATTAACAGTAACAACAACATCATCAGTATCAGTACAACCATTATCATCTGTAACAGTTACTGTATAAGTTGTTGTTATTGTTGGATTAGCTATTATTGGATTGGCAATATTTATATCACTTAATCCTGATGAAGGACTCCATGCGTAGGTATAAGGTGAAGTGCCTCCGCTTGCTGTCGGATTAGCACCTATTACTATATTAGAATTAGAACCACTACATATAGCTTGGTCTGTCCCCGCATCAGCAGTTGGATTTGGATTAACAGTAACAACAACATCATCAGTAGCAGAACAACCATTTGCATCTATTACTGTTACAATATAAGTTGTTGTTACTGTTGGATTAGCAGTTGGATTGGCAATACTTATATCACTTAATCCTGATGAAGGACCCCATACATAAGTATAATCCATACCTAATCCATCTCCCAGTGTTACATTTTCTCCTGAACAAATTGTATAATCAGGACCTGCATCAGCTGGAATAAGTGGTGAAATAGTTATATCATCAATATATAACAAAGTTTCTTCATTGTTTTGTGATCCGGAAGGATATATAACTAATTCTGTCCAATTCGAACCTGGAATAAAAATAATTGTAATTACTGTCCAATCATCTGAATTACCTAGATCACTTATAAGTTGACTGTTTGACGGATTAAAAACCGGAAGAATTTCTCCAAGATTACCATTTGGTGAAAAAGTCATATCAGTCAATCTTATCTGCCAACTAATACAGACGTCGAGATCATTCATATAACTTATTTTTAATTCATATTGATTTGAAGGTGATAAATTTATATCGGTATATAATCCCTCCCCCAATGGATTCTGGTACCACATTTTTGCGTAGTGATTTTCATTTGGATCAGTATTAGGAGGAACTAATTGAGGACTACCCCAAGCTGTATGCCATCCACATACATCAGAATTATTTTCGTTAAAAGGGTATGTACTATCCACTGTATCGTCCGGATCATATACATAGTCAAAAGATCCGTTTGAAACAAGATTGGTACAGGGATCGGGCGGGCATAAGGCATCATCAATAAATCCTTTAGTTTGATTGCTGTGTATATCAAGATCAAAGTATCCGTTATCATCTGTTTGTTTTTTAACTTTGATATAGTATGTGTTTCCTATAGTCAGATTTTGCGCAAAAATAAATAAGCTGTCATTTTTAGATCTATGATATATATTTGTTAAACCCGAACAATCACCTGAATAAAGGAAAATATCATCTATGTCGGCTTGCGGTGCAGATGAGTAACTGATAGAAATATAGTTTATAACGGAATCAGGTACAAATTTAAACCACATAATAGTATCCTGCATTTCAAATGTTTGTGGCTCACAAGCATTAGTTACAGATATATCAATTGCTTCTTCACAACTTAATCCGGTTTCTAGAGGTACCTTTACATCTTTAACACAAACCCCCAAATAACCATTAACTTCCTGTTGTTGTTCAACTTTAATATAATATATATTGCCTGTTGTTAAATTATTTGCAGTAATGGTTAAGCTGTCTCCATTGTCCAGACCTTTGTGTGCTATTTGC
>CAZZDX010000430.1:0-1807 GCA_964653185.1 uncultured Bacteroidales bacterium | reverse complement strand
GTTCTTTCTTAATTTGAGTGGGTAATTGTTTTGTTTTATATATTTTTTATTTCATCACGATTTTTTTATTATGTAGAGACGAGGCATGCCTCGTCTCTACTGTCCTCACATTATTAATCTTTTTATTCAGACTTATAAGCCAATTTTGGATAATTTTTTAAAAATTTGTAAAATTATTTTACCCACTCAAGATAAGAAAGAACCATAGAGTAACTGTTTTTTGATTTTAGAAATAATTAAAAATCAGTATTCCTTATTAATTATTCAACCTGAGTAGAATCTTTGTTTATAAAGGTATTTTTGTTAATTTGTTCTTGCAGATTTTTATTTTCCTGTTTTATTTTCTCTATTTCTGATTTTGCTTTATCAAGTTGCAATAACATATTTTTTTGTTCTTTTTTTGTATCATCTATCTGATTTTCTAATGGTTTGATTTTGGCAGAGATTTCAATTTTTTTTCTTTCCATACTAAGTTTATATAAAGAATCGCTTGTGATAGGTAAAGGAGGGACATAGTTCGTCATATCAATTTCATATATATCAGCTCCGCCCATTCCTTCTTTTCTTCTACTTGACACATAAGCTTTTTTGCCATCATCAGTAAGAAAGAAATGTAACTCATCTTTTGAAGTATTAATTGGATATCCTAAATTAACAGGTTGAGTCCATTTTTCATTTTCATATTTACTCATAAATATATCATAGCCACCCATACTATTATGCCCTTTTGAAGAGAAAAAGAATGTTTTCCCGTCATTAGACATAAATACTCCCAGTTCGTCATCTTCGGTATTTATTACAGGACCTAAATTTTCTGGCTCTGACCAGCAACGACCTTCTAAATCTTTTGGTATTTTATAACTTTTGTATATATCTGCATTTCCTACGCCTCCTTTTCTTTCGCTTATGAAATAAATGGTATATCCATCAGGTGATAAGCAAGCAGAACTTTCAAAATAAGTTGAATTAATAGGTGCTTCTATTGATTTGGGCTTTGACCATTCACCATTTTCCTTTATTATTGAATAATATATATCACCACTTTCTGTTTCTCCCGGAATATTTTTATAAATTAATGCCATACTACTATCTTTGGCAAGAGATAAAAATGCATCATGTCCATCAGAATTCAATCTTCCTAAAATAGGTATTCCATAATCCCAAGTATTTTCTTTTTTATTCCATTTAGAGATGTAAATATCATCATCAAGAAGTGCTGAACTTGGTCCGATAATTATTCCTTTAACATTTTTTCCTCTCCTTGATGTAAATATTAATGATTTATGGTCAGGTGCAAGGTATGGTAATCCTTCATCAAATTCAGTATTAATAGAATCCCCAAGATTAGTTATAGTAACATTTACAGGATTTTCCATCAAATTTTTAGATACAAGACATTGAAACCACAGTTTATTTATATCGCTTCTTTTTATCTGTGCGTTTGAAAGTTTTAGTTTATATTCATTATAATTATCAATAGCACCATCTATATTTTCAAGAGATTGATATGTCTGTCCAAGAAAAAAAGGTAATTTTTTGTTTACGTTAGGGCTAATTACTCTGGCTTTTTCAAAATAAGGTATAGCATCTTCCAGTTCCTGTTCTTTAAATAAGCATAATCCTATTTTATAATTAAGTTTTGCATCATCAGAACGATATTTATATAATTTACGATATATTCTGAATGCTCCATTATAATTTTCTTTTTTGTATCTTGAATGTGCTTTGTTTTTTTCTATAATATAACTTATTCCTGTAATTTTATCTTTTTTGCTTTTTCTTTTACCTAATTTATATATTATTGCTA
>CAZZDX010000429.1:0-1824 GCA_964653185.1 uncultured Bacteroidales bacterium | reverse complement strand
TCGTATTATTTTATTGATGGAATATGTGTTTCTACCGATTCTTTATTATGTGCTAATTATTCTTTTAATTGTGGTAGTGGGATAAATCAATTTGGTTTAAATAAAATGAATATTAATTATTCGTCCAATCCAGCTTATGATATATTAAATTTAAGTTGGAATAATTCTGATATAAAAACTATCAACTGCAATATTTATGACATGTATAGCAGAAAAATCCTGCAATTTCAAAATATTAAAAACTATTCTCAGATTGACATTTCAAAACTTGCAGAAGAAATTTATATTTTACAAATAGAAGCAGATAATTTAGTAATAAACAAAAAATTAATTATTTATAAACCTTAAAACCAATAAAACATGAAAATGAAGACAAAAATTAAAATTCGAAAACATGCCTTAATTCTGATATTAATGGTATTTATTGTATGCAATGCTTTTTCACAAGGTAACACATGGAAACTTTCCGGCAACAACAATGTCGGAAATAATGATTTCATCGGTAGTACCAATAAATCTGATTTTGTTATCAAAACCAATTCACAAGAAAGAATACGAATTGGTACTAATAGTTATACAATTATTCAAGATAGTGTGAGAATTAAAGGGCCACTTTACATTGGAGATAGTTCACTTTTATTGGGTGGTGCTTTTGCACCAGGAGGATCCGATTTAATCCAATCCACAAGTGGCAGAATTGGCCTTGGACACACCGGTTTTTCGCATTTTTCAAATATTAAAGTTGGTATTGGAATTATTAACCCGCAACATAAGCTACATTTATGTGATAACCAACCTTTGTATGCGCCTCCTCCTCTTCCTCCTGTAGAACCTAATCCTGTTTATATGGCTTTAACCAATCAGGCACAAGCAGGAGGCACAGGCATCTTGTCCACAGATGGTTTTCTTGTAGGTATAGCTGCAAATGGCAATGCCCAATTAATACAGCAGGAAAATCTTCATATGTTGTTTTACACTAATAATCAAGAACATGTGCGCATAGATAGTAATGGTTTTGTTGGTATAAATCCATATCCAAATTATCCTAACAGAAGATTAGATGTATTTGATAAAGATTTTCCACAACTCCGTTTAACTCGTAATGATACTGTAACTTTTACAGATTTTGAAACTACCAGTAATGGTAAATTACTGATTAACCCTACAGATACCATGGTAGGAATAAATTTAAGTATTATTGATCAACCAACACAGGCAATAGATGTAAACGGCGGAGCAAGAATAAGACAACTTCCTGTTGCTGATACCATAATGAATGTAGTTGTTGCTGATAATGATGGTGTATTACATGTAGATACAGCATTTGCCGGTGGCGGAGCAGGTGATAATGACTGGTTTAAAGCAGGAACTGTTTCGCCTAATGCAAATATTGATGATAATATTTATACACAGGGTTTTACAGGGCTTGGTGATTTCAGCACCATTATACCACAATCATTATTGCATCTTTACCAACCTGACACGGCATTATATGCTCAATTTACCAATGATAATACAAACAACACAGTTACAGACGGTTTTCTTATAGGTATTAATGAAGATGGTGTGGCACAACTTAATCAGCAGGAAAACTTACCAATGCAATTCCTTGTTAATGGTTCAACAACATCAACACCGAATACACGTGAGCGTATGCGCATTACTGCAGGTCCGCAAACAATAAATGAAGAATTAGAAAATATAATTGCTTTAAAATAAAATTTTTCTTAAAAATATTTTGATATTAATATTTTTTTTATTTAATTTAGCATCAGGAATTCTATGGTTAAAAAAAATAATTTAAACAATTTTTATTAACATTTT
>CAZZDX010000428.1:0-1830 GCA_964653185.1 uncultured Bacteroidales bacterium | reverse complement strand
TAAGTTTGGGGATATGAAAGTTCTTTTATATAATGAAACGCCTAAGCATAGAGATAATTTTATTAAATTAATTAACAAAAAATTTTATGATGGCACTATTTTCCATCGTGTGATAAAAAGTTTTATGATTCAGGGTGGTGACCCTAATTCTGTAAATGCCAAACCTGATGCAATGCTTGGCAATGGTGGTCCTGGATATACTATTGATGCAGAAATTGTCCCTAAATATTTTCATAAAAAAGGTGCTTTAGCTGCTGCAAGATTGGGTGACCGTGCTAATCCCCAAAAAAAGTCATCTGGCTCACAATTTTATATTGTTCAGGGGAAAATATATGGAGACAAAGAGTTAGATGCAATGGAATCGCGTATGGGCAAAACATTATCAGAAGAGCAACGTAAAGCATACAAAACAATAGGAGGTACTCCTCATCTTGATGGGGAATATACTGTGTTTGGAGAAGTTATACAAGGTCTTGATATTATTGAGAAAATTGCAGCAGTAGAAATAGACAAAGCAACAAATCGTCCTTTGGAAGATATTAAAATGACTATTAAAGTTGTTAAATAAAAAATATTAAGACGATTCTATAAATTTTTATTTGAGAATATGCAAGGAAAAATCAAGCAATTTTTAAAAGAGATAGATTCTTTTTATACAAAAGACATTGAAGAATTAGAAAAATTTCGTGTAAAATATTTAGGCAAGAAAGGTATTATTTCCGACTTATTTTCAGAGTTTAAAGATGTTCAGCAAAATCAACGTAAGGAGTTAGGCAAACTCTTAAATGGATTAAAAGATAACGTATATAATAAAATAAGCAGTATAAGTCAATCTTTTGAACATTTGAATAAGGATATTAGTATTGAAAAAGATTTGACTCTTCCCTGTGATTTTGCTGAGTTAGGGTCGCGACATCCTTTATCTATTATCAGAAATAAGATAATTCAGATTTTTTCCCGTATAGGATATAATGTTTCAGAAGGTCCTGAGATAGAAGATGACTGGCATGTTTTTTCTGCATTAAATTTTCCAAAAGAGCATCCTGCTAGAGATATGCAGGATACTTTTTTTATAAGTAAAAATCCGGATGTTACATTAAGAACACATACTTCCTCTGTTCAGACACGTGTAATGGAAAATAATAAGCCACCTATAAGAACTATCTCTCCCGGAAGGGTTTTTCGTAATGAAGTGATTTCTGCCCGTGCACATTGTATATTTCACCAAATAGAAGGACTTTATATTGATAAAAATGTTTGTTTTAAAGATTTAAAACAGACATTATTATATTTTGCCAAGGAAATGTTTGGCGAAGATACAAGCATTCGTTTTCGTCCTTCATATTTTCCATTTACAGAGCCATCTGCTGAGATGGATATCTCATGTAATATATGTGGCGGTAAAGGTTGTAATATTTGTAAATATACAGGATGGGTAGAAATTTTAGGTTGCGGAATGGTTGACCCTAATGTATTAGATAATTGTGGCATTGACAGTAAAAAATATACGGGTTTCGCCTTTGGAATGGGCATTGAACGTATTGCTATGCTCAAATATCAGATAAAGGACTTGCGTCTGTTTTTTGAAAACGACATTCGCTTTTTAAGACAATTTGATAATGCAATATAGATTTATCAGCAAACAAATAAAAATTCTTAGAGGTCAATTATTCTGAATTATTGAAAATAAATACTTTGCGTTCTTGGCGACTTTGCGTGAAAATATTTTTTTTTCATTTTTTTTACTTTTCTGAGTGGACTCACGGTTATAATATTTAAGGGGACTTCTATTAATTCATTCGCATCAAGATTTTCAGAGTTTTTCATAGA
>CAZZDX010000427.1:0-1831 GCA_964653185.1 uncultured Bacteroidales bacterium | reverse complement strand
TTATGATTTAAAAAATTTGTTTTTCAATTTTAGTCGGATAATAGTGAAAATTTATATAATCAGGGTATTGTGTCTGAATATGATATGATACGAGCCAAAATTAGGATTGAAAACATAAAACCAACTTTGTTGCAAATAAAAGAAGCTAACAAAGTTACTATAAATGTGCTCAAAGTTTTTTTGAATATTGATACCAATATTCCTCTTAAAATTGATAATAAACCTGTTTCAAATGAAGTTTTTTTTCATTCAACACCAAATTCTCAAAGCGATTCATTAGAAAATAATACAAGTATCAGGCAATTGAACTTGCAATTAAAATTGTTATATACCCGACAACAATTGGCAAAAAGTTCTTTGTATCCCAACCTTGCAGCTTTTGGTAGCTATAATTATCAAACACAAGCTAATGATTTTGCTTTTGGGCAATATGAATGGGTACCATCTTCATCAGTTGGCATTCAGTTAAATGTTCCAATTTTTTCCGGATTAACAAAAAAGAGACAGATTAATCAGATTAAATTGGGAGTTAAGCAATTACAATTGCAAAAACAATATGTAAAAAATAATCTTCAACTACAGATTGAAAATATAAAAAATAATATGGCTGTTGCGCTAGAAAAGATTAATGCTACGGAAGATAATATTAAACTATCTGAAAAAGGATATAATATTTCAAAATCAAGGTATAACTCCGGACAAGGAACACTTTTAGAATTAAACGATGCTCAAACTGCTTTATTTCAATCTAAATTGAATAATATTCAGGCAAAGTTTGAATATCTTTTTGCAAAAATTGAATATGAAAAAATTATTGGAACTAATGATTGATAATTGTTGATTGTCAATTGATGAATGATATGTTGTTAAATTCTAAATTATTCGCTTAGTTCACGGGCAAGCAGTAAGCCCCGATACTCATCGGGATAAACTCCGCGAACAAATGACTATGAATGACTTAATGACCATAAATGACGGCAAAGTCACTTGTGTTGAGCGTTCGGCTGAGCTCACGCCGAAATCAAAGCCGAAAACAAAACTTGTGCTGAAACCTATGCTGAATTTATTTCAGTGCTTGTTTCAGTATGACTATAAATGACCAGTAACAATATAACAATAAATAAATTTTACTATGAAAACATTAAAAAATTTTAAATATATCAAGATTGTAGCTATAAGCTTTATTTTACTTGCATCGTGCAATTCAAAACAAGACAATAACGAAATAAACATTGCCAAAGAAATTGTTTATCCTGTAAAAGTCAAAGAGGTTTATGTGCATGAAATTGCACAAACAATAAATTATACAGGAACAATCATAGCGTTTAAAGAAAACCATCTTGGAGCTTCATCACCGACAAAAATTGAAAAAATTATGGTTGAAGTCGGCGATAGGGTTAAAAAAGGTGATTTACTTGTTCAAATGGATAAAACAAATCTTAATCAAGCAAGAATACAGTTTGAAACGTTAAAAGTTGATTTACAACGAATGGACACTTTAATGAATATTGGTTCTGTATCAAAGCAAAATTACGACCAGATAAAAGCTCAATATGATATTGCAAAAACAAATTTACAGTTTATGCAGGAAAACACTCAATTGCGAGCACCAATATCAGGTGTAATAACAGGTAAATATCAAAACGACGGGGAGATATTCTCAATGAGTCCTGTTCCAGATGTTGCTAAAGCTGCTATTGTATCAATAATGCAATTAAATCCTGTAAAAGTTATAATAAATATATCAGGAAAGTATTTCCCTTTAATAAAAAAAGGTCAAAAAGCTGATATTATTTTAGATATCTATCCTAAAGATAATTTTGTTGGGACT
>CAZZDX010000426.1:0-1832 GCA_964653185.1 uncultured Bacteroidales bacterium | reverse complement strand
ATTTTGTAACGAAGAAAAAGGGCAAAAGAACGAGTCAAAATGAATAGGTTATTTTGTTACAAACCCTTAGTTAAGGGATAATATTTTAAATATCAGATTAGCACCATACTTCAGTATGGTGTATTAAATCAGTAAATTATTTTGGAAGTCGGCTTAAAGCCGACTTTTAAAGAACTGTATTTGAATTTTAACCACCACAATAAATTGTGGTGCTAATCTGATATGTTATTAATCAAGGTTTTAATCTATAAATGTAATATAATACTGCAATAATCTTGCATTTCAGGATTTACTCCGTTAAATCTTGTTTTATTTAATGGGGTTGTAACTTATTGATTATTAACTATTTTATTATTTTTTCGCGTTAGATAAGTAACTTTTTATACTTTTACCCAATTGAATATTCCCTTTACAGTGTGAATAATCACAATAAACATACTAAAAAAACCAATGTCTAAACTTTATATTATTCCTACACCTATTGGCAATCTTGAAGATATTACTTTAAGAGCTATCCGTATATTAAAAGAAGTTGATATTATTTTAGCCGAAGATACCAGAAAAACAGGATTGCTTTTAAAGCATTTTGAAATCAATAAAAAGATGCTTCCTCATCATTTGTTTAATGAACATAAGACGGTTTTGTCTGTTGTGAAAAAAATTGCAGATGGTCAGACCATTGCATTAGTGAGTGATGCAGGAACACCAGGGATTTCAGACCCTGGATTTTTATTAATTAGAGAATGTATAAATGCCGGTATTGAAGTTGAATGTCTGCCAGGCGCTACTGCTCTTATACCTGCTCTTGTAAACTCTGGACTGCCTGCTGACCATTTTTCTTTTCAGGGATTTCTGCCTCATAAAAAAGGCAGAAAAACCATTCTTAGCAAACTGGCAAACGAAACATATACTATGATTTTTTATGAATCACCTTTCCGTTTAATTAAGACACTTGAACAATTTGCCGAATTTTTTGGCTCAGACAGGAAAGCTTCTGTATCAAGAGAACTCACTAAAATATACGAAGAGACCAAAAGAGGAACCATTGCTGAACTGATAAATTATTTTAAAAATAAAACAATCAAAGGTGAGATAGTGATAATAGTAAAAGGAGAAAATAAATAAAACATAAGTTGAGTGATACAAACAAAGGGAAGTATTGTTTTATTTAAATTTTATCCCGATAGATATTTATACTTTTAAAGGTCATAATTTGCATTTTTTATTTTTTTATACTCACCACTAACTATCTCTACGGATAGAGATAGTATTTATGGCAAAATGTAAATTATGACCTAAATCAGTATTAATTGGCTTTTTGTTGTTTCTATCTTTGATTGTTTGAAACAGGCGTTAATTCATAAGAATGAGTTGGCTTATATTTCATAGTCCATAAAAAAGGCACAAGAACAAAAATTCCGCCTATTATTGCTCCTATATCTGCTTCTTCATTTCTGCAAATAGCCGTGTTAAAGGTCTCATATCCATTCTTTTCTATTCTTACAGAAGTACAGCTCCCAATAATTTTTGTATCTCGCATAGTATAAGGAGTTTTACCTACTGATTCACCATCAAGATATACTTTGGCTCCATTTGGATCCGATTGTATCAAAGTTGTGCTTACACAACTTGGTAATAAAATAATTACTGCTAAAATAACAGAAACTATTTGTGTCAATTTTTTAAATGTTTTCATAATCTTAATTTTTTTAATGTTTTTTTAATAATTATTTAAATAAACTCATCTAATCAAATGCAAAGTTAAAATTATTTTTTTACCCTGCTGAGCGGAGTTTGTAACTCCGCTCTAAATATAATGCAATTTGCAATTG
>CAZZDX010000425.1:0-1862 GCA_964653185.1 uncultured Bacteroidales bacterium | reverse complement strand
AAATTTTTGTGTACTTTTTTAAAAATGACGACATTACGAACAGACACTAATTAATATCCAAGTCCCAATTTCTAATGTCAATTTTGGCATTGTTCATTATTTTGGTTATTTGGCATTGGGTATTGGTCATTTTTTAGGTCAATTAGAAATTAGATTAATTAGAGCAATTTAATTTATACTATAATATATAGAGTTATTAAATTTTAAACTGTGAACGCTTACAGATATTCTTATAATACAACTAACCTCTCTGTATGTGAAGTTCCACAAGATGATAATACTATTAAATATATTCCCTTTTTAAAGTTAAGATTAATCTTTATATTATGATGAGCATCATATTTATAAACATTTTTATATATCAAGTTACCTTTTATTGTAAAAATTTTAACTAAAATGTCTTTATCATCACCAAAATTATATTTTATATTAATATAATCATCAGAAAATATAGGATTAGGACTTACAGAAAATTCGTTTTTAGTAAAGTTTACAGCAACAATATCTGAGTAAGTATATTTTCCATCAAAGTCAGTTTGTTTTAAGCGATAATAAGAAATACCTTTTAAAGGGTCAGAATCAAAAATCATATATTTTATAATACTGTTACTGTTATGTGCACTTTCAATATTAGATATTGACTCAAAATTAACAGCATCAACAGAACGTTCAACAGTAAAATAGTCATTATTAATTTCTGATGCTGTTTTCCATGCAATCTCTACTTTATTATCCTTAATTTTTGCATCAAAAAATAGTAACTCAATTGGCAGAACTCCATCATAAGAAAATTCAAAATCTCTTAAAATATTCAGTTTATAACTGTCCCACCAAGTATTCATAGTTCTTTCATTGCCAAAATTATCAGGAAAATTATGTCCTGTTTCAAGAGAATCGCCAATATTTACTGTTCCTTCATCAAAATTAGAATCATCCCAGTGTAAATAATTTACAAAACCTATAACAGGTCTAATTCTGTTAACTAAAAATCCATTCAGGTGTGTTTCAGGGTCATACAAAGGAAAATGAGTTATACCTGATGAAAAAGATGAAGTAATTATAACTGTTGGTGTTGATGAATTTACATAATTACCTTCGCCATCTTTTCCATCCCAAAGAATTGTATCAGGTCCTTCATGTATATTTTTAACTAATATAATATCTGTTGAGCCAGATTGATAACCAGGTATTCCATTTAGGTCTATAATAATTTCAACAGTTCCCTGTCCTGACATATTAATTGAAAATCTTACTGTATCATTATAATAAACAGGTCTTATAACATCAAGGCTATCAATTATTTTAGGGAAAGATCCTGATGGATAAATATTTGAATCAGGGTCATTTAAGAATATTTTATATTGAGGTCTTATTGAATTGCCTGCAACAGATTTTCTGTTCTCATTATTGCCACCAATAGTATCTCCTGGTCCTGTATTGTTACAAGCAATCACAAATCCATACGGCTGTATCCCATTCATATTAATTTCTGAAACAAACTTATCATCTGTATAAACATGAAATTTACCATTATATTTACCTTCGGATGAACGTGTATTTAAGTCCCATGCATAAGACCATAATCTGCCTGGAATAGGATTATTATTACTATCTGCAACAGTTAAATCAAATAAATCAAAATGATATGCCTGTGATAAATCTGTTGTGAACTCCATATAAAAATCACCGGTTGTGTCAGGCTTAAATACAAAAGGACTATAAGCTTGTGGCTTCTTATCATTAATTTTAGGACCACCTATTGCTTCTTCATAAGATTTTATATAACCTTCTCCATCTGAAGGAATATCTGTTCTTGAATATACCACAACACCCGAAGGATTTTTTATCCTGAATGTTGCATT
>CAZZDX010000424.1:0-1876 GCA_964653185.1 uncultured Bacteroidales bacterium | reverse complement strand
TTGTTTATGATTTAAAAAATTTGTTTTTCAATTTTAGTCGGATAATAGTGATAAACTATATATAGATTCCCGTTATCCAGGCGAATTAGGATTATTACCTGATGGAAAACCAACAATAAAGCAAGCAAAACAATTTTATGAATTTGCAAAAAATATATTTGAAAAAATAAACTCTTTTTTACAAAAATCTGAATAAAAACAAAAAATGCTTAACAACAAAACCATAGCAGTAGTTATACCTGCTTATAATGAGGAAAAGCAAATAGGAATGGTTATTGAGACAATGCCTGATTTTGTTGACAGAATTATTGTAGTTAATGATTGTTCAACTGATAAAACCGCTGACATTGTTAAACATTATATAGAAAAAGATAAAAAAAAGACAATAAAAATAGAAAATGTTTTACATAAAGTTCAGCAAAAAAAATATAATTATTCTGAAATCGTATTGCAGCAACAGTTAAATAAAGAATTATCCTGTTTCCCTGATTCTGAAATATATAAAAATGATACTGATGATAAACGTATTGTTTTGATTAATGAGTTAAAAAATAATGGAGTTGGTGCTGCTATTGCAAGAGGTTATAAATGGTGCAAAGATTATAATATTGATTGTATTGCTGTAATGGCTGGAGATGGACAAATGGATCCTGATGAATTAAAATCTATATGCAGACCTGTTGTAGAAGATAACATTGATTATGTAAAAGGTAACAGATTAATTCACCGTAGTTCATTGCTTGTAATTCCTAAAATCAGATATTCAGGCAATTCTGTTTTATCTATATTAACCAAAGTTGCTTCCGGCTACTGGCATGTTTCTGATGCCCAAGCCGGCTATACTGCCATTTCTAATAAAGCATTGAATTCTATAAGGATTCACAAAATTTATAAAAAGTATGGAATGCCAAATGATATGCTTGTTAAACTTAATATTGCATTTTGTTCAATAAAAGAAGTTGAGATAAAACCCATTTATAATATTGGCGAAAATTCAAAAATGAAAATTTATAAAGTTATTTTCCCGATTTTATGGCTCTTGTTCAAATCTTTTTTTAAACGATTGTGGATAAAATACTTATTTCGTGACTTTCATCCTTTGTTTTTGTTCTATAATATTTCCTTTGTTTTATTTGGATTTTCAATTCCTTTTCTTATATACATTATTGAAAAAGTTGCTACAAAAGGAGATATGATAGTTAGTAATAATCTTATTGTCTTTATATTTCTTATTATAAGTAGTTTCCAATTTTTATTTTTTGCTATGTGGATGGATATACAGGATAATGAAAGATTGTATAAGTTGTGAGGCGTGAATCAGGAAAACGTGAATAGTAAATAATAGTTTATTTTTTTATATTATTTTCAAGACACACTAACAACAAATAACAAATGGATTTCACAATAAATAAATATAAAACCTTAATTCAAAGTATTATTAAAAATAATATTTCGGTTTATACAATTAAAGATTGGATAAATAAAAAACCAAATTCATCAATATAATATGTTTAAAGAAATATTATTAGTAGGAGTTCAATATATTTTTTCATCTTTTTTATTTGATGCTCCTTTTTTTTCAAAAATTAAAAAATTTGTATACAAAATCGTTTTTAATTTTAATGGGAAAAATATACTTATTAGACGTGGAACATATTTAATTTCACCTCATACTAGAAAAAATGCGTCACTAGAAATAAGAAATAATGTTTTGATAAAACATAGATGTGATATTGATTATTCTGGTGGATTAACAATTGATGACAATGTTAAGATTGCCCAAAATGTTTGTATTAACACTCATGGTCATACTATTAAAGAGAGAAAGTTTGATATAATAGAAAATATTTCAAATGAAAAAAAAATGAAATATACT
>CAZZDX010000423.1:0-1878 GCA_964653185.1 uncultured Bacteroidales bacterium | reverse complement strand
TAAGAAATATTTATGTCTCGCATCTTATTCATTATATTTATTTCTTGAAAGAAATTAATTAATAGAAGTCCCCTTAAAATTTGTATTTATAAAAAATTTACTAATTTTGTATGTTTATTATTTTTAATAGTATTAACTTTGCATTTATAAAGAATATTTTTGTTTAATAAAAATTATTATATTATGAAGTATATTTCAAAAAATTTTAAATTATCAGTTATATTATGTTTTTCTATTATTAATGTCTGTTCTTTTGCACAAAAGACAGAGATTGATTTGAGTCAGGTAAAACCGGATGCAAGATTATATCAATGTTTTGATAAAACATATATTCAGCAACTTCAAAAAGATAATCCCGAATTAATTTTATATTATAATTTTTATCTTGACAACTCATATTTTGTAGGAAAAGAAGTTCCCGGAAAACCTGTCCAATGTAAAAATATTAAAAAAGTTACATTAAAAAATGAAACATTATCAGGTAAAGTTCAGTATTTTAATGAAGATTTATCCAATTTTAATCCAAAAACATTTAATGTATTAAAATATAATTTTAATACTGACTATAATAAATATACAAACTATTTTTTAGGAAAAACAGGAAAAATATTAATCTTTTATCCTAAAAAAAGATTTATAAAAAAATATAATGATTACAAAAAAACTTTGTAACCGTTCATAGTAAATCCTGTGGGATATTGTCCAATAGGATAAATAATTCGTTTGTCGTTTGATATTTGTCGTTTTGATATTTTAACCTTTGCGACTTGGCGACTTTGCGTGAAAATAACACCTCTCGCAGAGACGCAAAGAAAAAAAAGGAATTTTTGAATTCTTCCAATTATCGTGGAAAAAAATTTAAAATACCATAATAACGTTAAACGTCAATGAATAATCTATAAATTTAAAAACTTATAATTATGTTAAAAAAAATTTTTACTATTATTTTGATAATTTTTTCAAATATTGTTTTTGCACAAACATATTTAATAAGTGCAGGAGGAACAGTAAATACATGTGCCGGAGATTTTTATGACAGTGGCGGTTCTGGGGCTTCATATTCTATTAATGAAAATTATACAATGACCTTTTGCTCTGATAATGCTGTTAATACTCATATGAAATTTTATTTCTGGGAATTTGATATTGACCCTTCTGATACATTATATATATATGATGGTGCTAATACCGGAGCACCACTTATAGGAGCATATAACAATAACAATACTCTTTTTCTTTATATGGTTAAAGCAACATTAACAAATCCATCAGGATGTTTAACATTTAAATTCAAATCTAACGGAGCTACAAACTCAGCAGGATGGAAGGCAGAAATATCATGTATTCCTCTTTGTCAGCAAGTTATTGCTACTATGTCTTCAAGCACAAACCCTCCACCTGTTTATGATTCAAATGATAGCTGCTGGTATATTGATATTTGTTTTGGCAATTCAATCTCTTTTGTGGGTTCAGGTAGCTATCCTGAAAATGATATGGTATATCATCAGGATGATGGCACATCAACATTTCAATGGAACTTTGGTGACGGAACTTTTGGCACAGCACAAAATGAAAACCATCTTTATGATTTGGTAAGAGGATATGATATTACTTTAACAGTAACTGATGTGAACGGATGTGCCAGTACTAATTTTATAGCATTAAGAGTTAGGGTCTCAGAAAATCCTTTTGGAGATATAAATCCTTTGCCTGATATATGTTCAGGAACTAATCTAGATATAAACGTTGGATATGATCCAAATTCTTCTATTGTAGTTGACCCTGTTGGCTCTCACCAGTCAGCGAGTCAAGGATTTGACAGCACTATGTTTGTGCCTGACGGTCCTAATTGTCCGGAACAATGTTATAATACTGATG
>CAZZDX010000422.1:0-1879 GCA_964653185.1 uncultured Bacteroidales bacterium | reverse complement strand
CTATTCTGATATGCTGTTAATCAGGACTTTACGCTTAACTAAATGACATTGCCATTTATGGCGGGGGCTTAAGATAAAAGCCATTTTAGGGCTTTAGCCCCGAAGGATGTGAGTAAATTTTATTTATTTCACTGGGGTTAAATTTTGTTTTATTTAATGAATTGTAACTTATTGATTATTAACTATTTAAGTATTTTTGAGCAAACCCTAATAAGAAAATTAGTATCAAATTAAAATCCCCAAAAGTCAGTTATTCTGAATTTAGATTATAATGTCTTTTTGCCTTAAAAAAAATATTTGTATAAAAAATTGAAATAATTTTTACATTTAATCATAAAAATTATGTATCTTGCAGTCAAAATCATTAAATAAAATATATGAAAAAAATCTTTTTGTTATTCATTTGTATGTTCTTAGTTAATAGTTATATTAACAGCCAGGTAATAACCTTTAAAAAAAATTTTGGTTATTTATGTTATAATGACTTTGGAAGGTGTATACAACAGACACCGGATAATGGATATATTATAGCAGGTTATATTAATGATAACTCTGCTGATATTCTTCCTAATATTCCTTCACAATGTTATATTATAAAAATTGATTCATTAGGAAATACAGATTGGACCAAAACAAAAAGTTATACAGATAATCTTATTTATATAACCTCTGTTTTTCAGACAAATGACAGTTGTTATATAGTTAATGGCTGGATAGATAATATATATACTCCTTGGAATACTTATGGTTTACTTATTAAACTTGATAAGCAGGGCGATACTTTATGGACTAAAATGTATATCAATATAAAAAATATTAATAAAACCTGTCAAACTTTAGATAAAGGATATTTTCTTCCCGGTATTACTAAATCAGACCATAATATACATTTAATCAGAACAGATAATAAAGGAGATACACTTTGGACAAAAATATATAATATTAAACATCCCTATAGTGCAACTCAATCTGCTGATAGTGGATATGTTATTACAGGATGTGACAATACTTATGCATCAGCTTTTTTATTCAAAACAGATAAAAACGGCGATTCTCTTTGGTTTAAAACTTATAGTAATTCTTTTGGTTATGCTTCTGGTTATGATGTTTATTTAACATCAGACAAAGGATATATTATTACAGGAGAAACATTAGGTCCTCCGCCAGATTATAAGACAGCTACTTATTTAGTTAAAACAGATGAAAATGGAGATACTTTATGGACTAAAACCTATATTGGAAGTAATAATTATGGGTCTGCGGGAGGCTCTGTCCAGCAAACTAATGATAATGGATTTATTATAACCGGTTGGATATATGAAGATAATATAAACTATAATTCATGTATATACCTAATGAAAACAGATGCAAATGGTGACACTTTATGGACAAAAACTTTTAATTGTGTTCCAGGTTTTTCTTATTTAAAAGATGCTGGTTTTTGTGTCCGGCAAACCAATGATCAGGGATATATACTTGCAGGACAAAGATATATGGGAGCTTTTGGCGGCTATGATATGTATGTTATAAAAACAGATAGCTTGGGTAATGTTTATAATACTTCAGAAATTGAAAATGAATTATTAATACCTCATATAAAATTAAAAATTTATCCAAACCCGTTTAGCAATAAAACAACAATAATGTTCCAATTATCTGAAAGCGATAATGTAAAATTAAAAGTTTATAATTATACAGGTGAATATGTTGCAACTCTATTTAACCACTCAGTTAATGCAGGTGAGTTATATAAAATAACGTTTAATACCAAAAAATTACCAGCAGGAGTTTATTATGGTGTTTTACAGACAGATAACAGACAAATTACAAAAAAAATGGTAATTATAAAATAAAATAATTAAAAATTTTTAGAATAATT
>CAZZDX010000421.1:0-1887 GCA_964653185.1 uncultured Bacteroidales bacterium | reverse complement strand
ATAAAAATTGTTTAAATTATTTTTTTTAACCATAGAATTCGGAACTGCCGACTCGTCATTAGTATATAAAACTACTTCCTTCTAAAAATTCCCGTAATATTGAAGTAGGAGGAATTTCTTTATCTGATATAGGCAAAAAGTATGAAAGAAATTTTATCAATCGTGTGGCTTCTGAATATTCAGGTCTGTTTTCAGGTATTTTTCTTAATAATGGTTCTGCATATTTTTTTAGCACTCCAAATTCATATAATAATGCAGAGTTAAACATTATATCAGCTTGTTCCTGAAAAGGAAATATGTTTTTGTTTTCTCCTTTTTTTACGCTTTCCCACCTGTTAAGTGTTTCAACAACACTATAATTTCTGTAAGAATAATCCCGGACAATACGTCTTATCAATCTGTTGTCAGTAGTAGAAATTCTGTTATGTGAGTCAATACTGATTTGTGTTAAAGCAGATATATATATTTTAAATTTAAATTTTGGATTGATTGCTTTAGTTAAATTTGGATTTAAAGCATGTATGCCTTCAACAATGATAATGCCTGTATCATTGATTTTTAATTTGTTTTTAGTATATAATCTACGACCTTGTTCAAATGAGAATTTTGGCAAATTAATTTCTTTGCCATCCAACAGGTCAGTAATATTTTGATTAAAAAGTTTTACGTCAATAGTGTCAATAGTTTCAAAGTTATATTCTCCGTTTTCATCTTTTGGAGTATCTTTTCTATTGACAAAATAATCATCTAAAGATATGATCACAGGTTTTAGTCCTGCAACTTGCAGTTGTATAGCAAGACGTTTAGAAAAAGTTGTTTTTCCTGATGAAGAAGGACCGGAAATAAGTATTAATTTTATTTTATCTTTTTTATCATATATTTTGTCAGCTATATGAGCTAATTTTTTTTCGTGCAAAGCTTCGGATATTTTAATTATATTTCCTATTTTGTCATTTAAAATAACCTCATTCAAGTCGCCAATGGTCTCAATACCAAGAATTTTAGCCCAGTGTTTATGTTCCTGAAATATTTCAAACATCTTATCTTGCATAACAATATCGTCCAATATCTCAGGATTATCTGTTCTGGGTATTCTCAACAACATACCATTATAATATTTAGCAAGTCCGAAAACTTTTATATAACCTGTTGATGGCACAAAATTGCCATAAAAACAATTGATTTGTTTTCCAAGAAAATGTACAGGTGAATATAAGTCGGATTTTATTTTAAAAAGTTTGGATTTTGAAAAAAATCTGTTCTTCTCAAACGATTTTATAGCATCTGTTGTTAATATTTTTTTTCTTTTAAAAGCTATATCTTCATTAACAATTTCTTTCATTCTGTTTTTAATATCAGAAATAATTTGTGAAGTTAATTCTAATCCTTGTATCTCACAAAAAAGACCTTTTGAAACAGAATGTTCTATTTTTAAATTTGTTTTTGGAAATAAATCATATACAGCTTTTTGTAAAATAAATGATAAAGACCTTATATACATCCTCATACCATCAACATTGGTGATATCAACAAATTCTATTGTCTTGGGACTGTATATCCTGTAATAAAGCTCTTTTAATTCATTGTTTACTTTTGCACCTAAAATAGGATATTTTAAAGATATATTTTGGTCTTTAACTATTTCTATTAGGTTTGTTCCAAATTTATATTTTGTTCTTGTATTATTGTTTTTACATAAGACCTCAATCATTTCTTCCATAACTATTGTAGTTTTATTAATCAGATTAAAAACAAAAATAAAAAAATAGTTTGTATTTTTTATTTTTTAATTATATTTGTTCTTTTTTGCCAAGGCAAATGATGAGCATTACTTAATTTAACCTGAATAATTACTTCGTGAGATCGCTTCGCTAAGTTCATAAATTT
>CAZZDX010000420.1:0-1889 GCA_964653185.1 uncultured Bacteroidales bacterium | reverse complement strand
GGTGATATTAATATTGGTTTGTTTGGCGGTATGGTTTGTTCAAGAACTGTTACTGATGAGTCCAGTTGTTTTATGGCATTTATTGCAGTGTATATTACAGATCCTTGGTCCACATACAAAACAGGTGACAATTCAGTATCAGTACTATCTAATTTAATAAATGATGTATCAACCGCATAAGGAGCAACACTTGCAAGCTGTTCGGCAATAGTACCAACATATCTTCCATAAGTATTAAATCCGCCTTTGCCATTGTATGAATATGAAACAACAGAAATATTACGAAGTACATCAAGACCATGTGTGAGCGGTACAATATCTTTTTTAAAAATTGAATCTGAAGGATTTGTCCATCCTAATGAAGTTATACTCCCATTTACATCTATCAACCAGTCAGGTGTATCAGTATTATACTGATAACCAATATCAACTGTTCCACCATCTTCAGGAACAAAGATAGCATATTGCATTAGAAGTTCGGCTGTATACGGATTAGGAGTTTTTTCTGCCTGGAACCAGCCTGCTACTTTTGGTGGCCAGTTTTCACCTGTATTTGGCAAATAACTAAAAATACCACAAGTAAAGCCGTTTAATGAAAGGTCATCATTCTGTACAAATAAACCAGTTGAATTTATATAATCGGATTTTTGGTGTATTTCTAACTTAGCAATAGGTTCACAAGGGAGTAATGTAGATATTGGAGTACCAATTCTTACATTATTGGTTGCAAAACCATTTTCATTACCCGAAAAAATAAAATTATGTCCATTTAGTGGTATTTCCCAATTGTCAGTTAATCCTTGTGGGAATGTACCACATATTCCACCCAAAGTAGTACCAACTGCTGCATCTACATAAATCACATCACCTTCATCATTAACAGAAAGAACCCCGGAAGGAGCAGGAGTAGTAAATGGAGAAGATGAACTAAGCTGACGAAAACGTAAGCCACTGGCATCAGGCACAACATTTCCATTAATATCACGTGCATTTATTTCAAGTGTTTTTTGCGGAGCAGGTGTAACACCGGACAAACCAATGCCTACATTTACATTAGTATCCCCCAGTATCATTGTATTATCTGCTGTAACTATTGTATTGGCGCCTATAGCAGTTGTATTTGTAAAATCAGAAGCAAGGTTTTGTGCTCTATGACCAATATAAGTATTGTTATCCCCATTAGTGTGCTCCAACCCCACAAAATTACCTAAAAATATATTACCTGTTCCCTCATTTACTATGCCTGCATAACTTCCAATAAAAATATTTGTGTCACCTGTGTTCCATACCCCTGTAGAATCTCCTAAAAATATGTTTATGTCAGTTGATATAGTACTAATACCACTATGAAAACCTATGAATATATTCCCAATTCCATCAGCGTTATCGCTGCCACTATGACTACCAATGAACACATTTCCTTCTCCAGTAGTGTTATTGCGACCACTGTGATTACCAGCGAATACATTTCCTGCTCCAGTAGTGTTATTGAAGCCACTGTGAGTACCAATGAATACATTTCCTGATGCAGTAGTATTGCTGAAACCTGCATCTTTTCCATAAAAACAATTTGAATTTCCTGTAGTATTTTGTCTGCCTGTTAAGTTTCCGACAAAAGTATTATAATCTCCGGTATCATTATTAAATCCTGTTTCAACACCCACGAAAATATTACCTTCCCCCGTAGTATTGTTAAAACCTGTGTTTACCCCTACAAAAGTGTTCCCGGGACCCGAAACTGTACTGAAACCTGAATTGAACCCAATAAACGTATTATCAGATTCAATTTCGTCTGAAAATCCTGCATTATTTCCAAGGTAAGTATTTCTTCGCCCTGTGGTATTATTATTCCCGGCGCCTACACCAACAAAGATATTAGTTGTAGAAGG
>CAZZDX010000419.1:0-1911 GCA_964653185.1 uncultured Bacteroidales bacterium | reverse complement strand
CATTATCAGGGTCTGTAACAGTATAATCCACATTTGTAGGGAAAGCAAATTCTGTCCATACAACAGGGCAGAACGAAAAATTTTGTACCAGATTATTCGTTAAGCCAAAAACAACAGACAGTAAAGTATAATCAATAGTTATTCCACCACCGAGATTATAAGTACCACTCATCATACTAAGTATTTGATGAAGTGCAGGACCTACAGGCGGCGGTATAAATTGAGAAAGAAAAGAGAGAAACTGAATAATATCTAAATCCAAGCCCATAAATGCATCACTTCCATCAGCATGCAAACATTTGGTAACAGGGTCTAAATAATCATTTGTAACAACATACGGTATTGTTATCCAGCCGGTTAATCCAATACCAAACCAGTCATCAATAATTATTGGTAAAAGATAATCATGACATATATGAGGATAGCCACCTGTAAAACAAGGATATGCAACTTCACCGGTTATTGAATTAATATATATTATATTAAAAGAATCAGTAGGAAAGTTAATATTTATAACATTTAATGTTATACAATCCCACACACAGATTGTAGCATCCAAATCAACACCCATTCCAAAATAAAAATCCAGAGACAACACTCCTGCAGTAGGGAAATGTGTGTCAAGATACCATCCCGGCTGAACTTCATAAGAAGTATTAATAGTAACTATTTCTCCGGGGTTAAAAGTATAATCATCAGGAAAAGTCAAATCAATTTTAACAGGATAAGCAACATCTACAGAGCCGGAAGTAAATCCATGCAAACTAAAAACAGCGCCAAGTTCCAGCCATAAATCCATCTCAATGATAGCGCCAAACTGTCCACCAAGAATATTTTCTATCTGACCAATAGATATATTATCACTAAAACTTTCCCAAAAAAGAGTATCATCCATATCTATAGAAAACGGTGAACCATTAGGTCCCCACATATTCTGATATGTTGTCTCCCAATCTATATAATGGGTAATAGTAAAGGTCTGTGAATAACCTGTTTTAGACAGGCCAAAACAACCAAAAACTATTAGACAAAAATATATGATTAGTTTTTTCATTATTTCTGTTTTAAGTGCAAAGATACAACTTTTTTTGTTAAAAGCAAATTTATTTTTTTAAATTATAAAATTGTTTGACGTTTAATCTTTGTTTTTATACTCATATTCCAAGTTCTCAGTTACAAATTACAAGTTACAAATTACAAAGTTCAAAGTTCTATTATAAATTCCAACCCGACAGGTCGCACAGCACCTGTTGGGTTTAAAACAGAATATTTTTTTTATAAGAAATCTAAATATATACCCAACAGGAGGCACACAACCTGTCGGGTAAAGTTCAAAGTTCTATTGTTCAAAGTTTCCAGTTTCAATTTATTAATATAATCATTCCCTTCAGTCGGGCGACTGACCGATACCTGTCCTGTAATAAAATGTACAGGATGTGTCCAAATTTTTTGGTCATGGATGTTTTATATTAAAAATTTTAGCGTAAAGATAAACAAAATTTCTTATTTAACAATTTTTTTTTGATTTTTTTAAGTGTTCTCTTATTTTTTAAATTTTTGGTTAATGAATAAAATTTATTTAAGTATAACTAATTTTTTTGTGAGCATCTCCTTTCTTGTTAATAATTTAATAAAATAAATTCCGGAATTAAAATTTGTTAAAAAAATTGTTTCTTTTTTATTATTTATATGTTTTTCAAGCATTAATTGTCCTGTTATATTATAAATTTCTATTTTATAGTTTTTGTAATAATTATTTTCTATATTAATAAATTTATTACAAGGATTTGGATAAATATAGATAAAATTACTTTTATTATTTTTCAGTATTCCTGTACTACATGGATTTGAATCAGTAGCACATAATAAAGAATCGGTAGAAACACATATTCCATCAATAAAATAATACGA
>CAZZDX010000418.1:0-1913 GCA_964653185.1 uncultured Bacteroidales bacterium | reverse complement strand
GCATACAATCAAAATTATAATAAAAATTTTACGGATGATGCGAATGTTGTTGAATCAATTGGCGAAAAAATACATCTTGTTAACGGAAATATTGAAAATATAAAAATTACAACACCTGTTGATTTAATAATTGCAGAAACTTTGCTGAACAAAAAAAACATACATCAATTATAAATTTAATCCTCTTTTAATATCTGTAATGGTCGGGTTTATAAGGACCTTGTATAGGAAATCCAATATAATCAGATTGTTCCTGTGTCATTTTTGTTAGAGTTACTCCGAGATGGTCAAGATGTAAACGGGCAACTTCCTCGTCAAGATATTTAGATAATCTGTAAACACCAATTTGATGTTTATTTTGCCATAAATCAATCTGTGCAAGCACTTGATTAGTAAAAGAATTACTCATAACAAACGAAGAATGTCCCGTTGCGCAACCAAGATTTACCAACCGACCTTCAGCCAGCAAAAAAATTGAATGTCCGTCAGGAAAAAAATATTGGTCAACTTGCGGCTTAACTTCTTCTTTTCTTATCCCGGGCCAGTTATTAAGTTTTTCTACCTGAATCTCATTATCAAAATGTCCGATATTACAAACAATGGTCTGATCTTTCATTTTAGACATATGTTCTGCCGTGATAACACCATAATTTCCCGTTGTAGTAACAAAAATATTAGCTTCAGGGATAGCTTGTTCAACAGTTTTAACTTCAAATCCTTCCATTGCTGCCTGTAAAGCACAGATAGGGTCAACTTCTGTTACGATTACTCTTGCTCCAAAACCTTTCATTGACCTTGCACTTCCTTTCCCAACATCGCCATAGCCACAAACAAGAACAACTTTACCTGCTATCATAACATCTGTTGCTCTTTTAATACCATCAGTTAATGACTCACGACAACCATAAAGATTGTCAAATTTGGACTTAGTAACAGAATCGTTCACATTCATAGCAGGAACAAGCAATGTGCCATTTTTTTTCATCTGATATAAACGATGCACACCTGTAGTAGTTTCTTCTGAAGCTCCTTTCCACTCTTTAACAGTTCTGTGCCACTTTGTCTTATCTGTTTTATATATCTCTTTTAGTAAATTCAGTTGCACTGCTTCTTCATGATTTGCAGTTTCTCTATCTAAAAGATTAGGATTTTCTTCACAATAATATCCTTTATGTATCATAAGAGTTGCATCGCCTCCATCATCTACAATTAAATTAGGACCTTTATCATCAGGAAAACTTAATGCCTGAACAAGACACCACCAGTATTCTTCTAATGTCTCTCCTTTCCAAGCAAAAACAGGAATTCCCATTCTTGCAATCTCAGCGGCTGCATGATCTTGTGTAGAAAAAATATTACAACTTGACCATCTGATATCTGCCCCTAACTCATGCAATGTCTCTATTAAAACAGCTGTTTGTATTGTCATGTGTAAAGACCCTGTTATCCTGGCACCTTTTAATGGTTTTTGTCCTTGATATTTTTTACGAATAGCCATTAATCCCGGCATCTCTTTTTCTGCTATTAACATCTCTTTTCTACCCCAGTCAGCAAGAGAAATATCTTTTACTTTATACTTTAGTCCTGTTTCAATAATCACATTTTCCATTTTATTTAATTTTTTTAAATTTCTTATTTTTTAATGTGCAAAAGTAAAAAATTTTATCAAAAAACACATTAGTTTATAACAAAAATCCTATTTAGAGTTTGTTTATAAAGTCATTGGTAAACCGTTGAAACGGTTAAAAATTGATGTAAGTTACTATTAGCCCCTGACTTAAGTCAGGGGTTAATGAGAATTCCTACAATTCAAATAACCGTTTTAACGGTTTTATCTGACATTATAGACAGACACTAGTTAGTGTCTGTTCGTAATGTCGTCATTTTTAAAAAAGTACACAAAAATTTTCCCT
>CAZZDX010000417.1:0-1927 GCA_964653185.1 uncultured Bacteroidales bacterium | reverse complement strand
TTTAATAATAAAATTGCAAGAGACAAATTTATACCATTGGACATATATACTCTTTCACCCATAAAAAATACCGAAGTGCCTATAATTTACTTATAAGTCAAAAAAAAATGTCAAGCTGGAAAAAAATTAATATAAAATTTATAATAAAATTTATAGGATTCCTATTAATTTTTGAAGGATTTTTTATGCTCACGGGCTTGGGCTTCTCAATATATTATGGCAATGATATATATCCATTATTAATATCAGGACTGTTTACATCTTGCTTCGGATTTTTTTTATGGGTTATTAATAAAAATTATAAAAACAAAGATACTGGGAAAAGAGAAGGATATATTACTGTTTCCTTAACATGGATTGTAATGTCTTTGTTTGGCACCTTGCCTTTTTTGTTAAGCAAATCAATACCAAATTTTACAAATGCATTTTTTGAAACTATTTCAGGATTTACTACTACAGGAGCATCAATTTTAAATAACATTGAGGCAGTCCCAAGAGATATTCTGTTCTGGAGAAGTATGACACACTGGATAGGCGGTATGGGAATAATTGTTTTATCAATTGCCATTTTACCTATTTTGGGCATAGGGGGAATGCAATTGTTTGCCGCCGAGGTTCCGGGTCCAACAAAAGATAGATTGCATCCACGTATTAGAGAGACGGCAAAACGACTCTGGGGAATATACATTTTATTAACATTTATTGAGACCTTACTTCTTATGTATGGAGGTATGGATTTTTTTAATGCTATATGTCATGCTTTTGGAACTATGGCTACAGGTGGATTCTCTACACAGAACGCGAGCATTGCCAATTATTCTCCTTTTATACAATATGTAATTATTGTATTTATGATACTGGCAGGGACAAATTTTACACTTCATTATTTTGCACTTAGAGGGAAAATAATAAAGATATGGAGAAATGAAGAGTTTAGATACTATATTTATTTAATCTTCGCTTGCACAATAATAATTGCTGTTTGTTTATTCCTGTTTAATAATACGTCTGGTGAAGAATCTTTTAGAAGTTCTCTTTTTCAGGTTGTTTCAATTATTACTACAACAGGTTACGTAACTACTGATTATTTAAGTTGGCCTGTATTTTTGTGGTTTTTTTTATTTTTATTAATGTTTACAGGTGGCTGTGCAGGTTCTACAGGAGGCGGCGTAAAAATAGTCCGGGATTTATTATTATTTAAAAATAGTTCTTTAGAACTAAAACGTTTAGTACATCCTTCAGCTATTATCCCTGTACGTTTAAACAAAAAAGTTATACCACAAAATATTATTTTTAACGTCCTGGCTTTTTTCCTTATTTATATGCTTTTATTTGCTTTTGGCACGCTTTTTATGACAATACTTGGTCTTGATTTTAAATCAGCTATGGGTTCTGTTGCTGCAACTCTTGGAAATATAGGACCTGCCATTGGCTCTGTTGGTCCAATTGATAATTATGCTAACATACCTGTTATAGGAAAATGGTTTCTGTCTTTTCTTATGCTTCTGGGACGACTTGAATTGTTTACTGTTCTAATACTATTCTCACCGGCATTCTGGAAAAAATAATATCTTAATTGATAATTGATGATTGATGATTGTTGATTAATGATTGTTAAAGGTTAACTTTGATATAAAGGTAGGACACAAAATAATAAAAATGTTATTAAACCCGTTGAAAATAGGTTCGCTATCAGGAAATATGGTAAGCGATGTCATCACTCACCAGCTAAAAAATCATAAAAAATAAAAAAAAAATTGTCAATTAAAATTATTGTTGTATCTTTACAATTCAATTCTAATTAAAAAATGGTTTTTAATACAAATAAAATATTATCCGTTTTAAGCAAAACCTCTGAAACCCGCACCGCCGTAGAGAGAGAGAGAGAGAGAGAGAGAGAGAGAGAGAGAGAGAGAGAGAGAGAGAG
>CAZZDX010000416.1:0-1932 GCA_964653185.1 uncultured Bacteroidales bacterium | reverse complement strand
CGTTAAGGCTAATTATAAATCGAAATAAATGTTATTCGAGAGCCTTTCCAATATTTGTTCTTTGATATATTTTATTTGTTCTTTTTTTCGCTTTATTTTTCTCGGGACATACAACTTTACGGTTTCGATTTCTGTTCTATATATGTTGTATTTTATTTCGATTGGATTTCCGAAATAGCATCTTTTAATTTCGGAATATTCATTATCAAAATCTATTTTTAAACTTCTATATTCAGACATTCTGGAAGGGTCGATAAATGGTGCTTCTGAAATCTCTTTTATTTTCAATTGTAATTCAATAGCCTTGTCGGAAAGCTTAAATTCAATCGGTTTTGAATTTTCTTTACTACAATTCGGACATATCGCTGTATCTACGATTGGAAACCATTTGTCTTTTTTTCCGTATCCGCAATCGGGACAATATCTATAACCAGAATTTTCAGATATACCAAAATCAGCTAATGTTGTTTTACGAAATTTGCCGTTTGATTGTCTTTGTATTATTCTTTTACTTGCTGTTTTGTAAGGTCTTGCCATTGTTTTTTAAATTAAAACGATTATTAGTAATTAGAAAAGAAAAGCCTTATCACTTTGTTTGAAGTCAGTCTTTATTTTTTTAAATAAAAAAAAATAAAAACCGCCTCAAACAAGTGCTACGTTATGTGCAAAATATAATATTCCTTAATTATTGATTATGCAATACCGATGAAAAAACAAATCGGTCTAAATTGTTGTTCCATTTTATTTCATTTTCATTTTTAAAATATTTAGTATGCTCGTCCTGTAAAGCACATAAAGAAATTTGAGTAGATTCATCATTAGTGAATTTTTTATTATTATATTCTTTATATGCTTTAAAATCACATATTACTTTTGATAAAATAGCTTTTGTTTTATCATTTTCGTATATCTCCATAAATAAGAACGTTCCATTTTGATACATCTCTTTATCTGTAACATAGTTGCATTTAACAAGAGTATTTAAAATATTTAATGTTATTTTACTATCGGAGTAAAATTTTTCTGTGAAGAAATTTTTTTTTCCATTTTTCATTTTTATAGATTTAATATTTATTTATATTTTAAAATGTTATATGAATAAAAAACAAAGCACATAACATTTTATTGGATTTCATTTGCTTTTTTTAGTTGTGCAAATAGCAACGTTTGTGTGGATATTCAACGGCTTTTCATTGATTTACATTGTGCTGAAAAAAGCAAACGAAAACCAATAAGTTACTCGTTATGGTTAATAAAAACCGCTATCAAGTTCCATTCTCAATCCAGTATATAGTTTCGCATTCTTTGCATATATGTTTTTGAAGCCAAATATACGCCATGTCTAAATCTTTATCTGGATATTTTGTTTGTGTATCTGTCATTGGAGCTAATCCGAAGGTGATTTGATTAAAACTTCCGCAATTTGGGCAATTTAAATTTTTACTTTCTATTGCACCTACTTTTAACAATTCATCATTTGGATAATAAATTGTATTCTTGTCTTCTTTCGTTGTTAAATATTGATATTCTTCAAATGTGTTTTTCATAAATCTGAATTTATTTAATGTTAATGCTTGAGCTTCGTCTCCAACGTGTTTTTGATATTCTTTTAATGCCATAATTATTTTTGTTATTAAATGATTAATTTTAAAGTTTATAACATTTTATTAAAAATAATTGCTTACATGGTGCGAATTATCTACAATAAAATGCTTGGTTTAACTTTGTGCGAAATATATACATTATGCGGATATTTCGCAACTATTTTAATAAGTTACCGTTTATAGCTAATAAAAAACGACAATGATAATTAGCTATAATTTTTATATTTATCAGGTGTATTGATAAAATGATTATAAACAGTTAATACTTTTATTTGTGATAAAGAATTGCCTGGAACTCGTAAATTATCCATTAATTCAATTTCATGTT
>CAZZDX010000415.1:0-1950 GCA_964653185.1 uncultured Bacteroidales bacterium | reverse complement strand
TCAGTTTACATTACATGCAGACACAAAAAAAGGTAACAGACCTTCATACAATAAAACTGCAAATCCCGAAACAGCGATACCTGTTTATGAGAAGTTTATCAAACAATTAGAGATTGATTTTGGAAAGAAAATTAAGACAGGCACGTTTGGTGCCAAGATGAAAATAGCATTAATAAATGACGGACCTGTTACTATTATAATTGATACAAAAAAATGTATATGATAACCAACTGGTTAACCTGTGTTGGTATATAATGTGATCCCAGAAGGAATCGAACCTTCAACCCTCAGCTTAGAAGGCTGATGCTCTATCCAATTGAGCTATGGGACCTTCTTTATTTTAATTTTTAAAAATGTCGGGGTACCAAGATTCGAACTTGGGACCTCCTGCTCCCAAAGCAGGCGCGATGACCGGACTACGCTATACCCCGAAAATTTAATAAATATTTCTCTTTTACGCGGAGAAAGGGGGATTCGAACCCCCGGTACCAGTATTAGGTACGACAGTTTAGCAAACTGTTGGTTTAAGCCACTCACCCATCTCTCCTTTTTAAGAGATTGCAAAAGTAAAAAAAATATTTCTCTTTACAATTTTTTTATTATTTTTATTTTTAAATAGTAAAAAAATAAGGTATATTACTCTACGGTTTTTACATCAAGGGCATCTCTTAGTCCTTGTCCTACAAGCATAAAAGCCAATACTATTATCATAATTGCCAAACCCGGTATAATTGCAAGAAAAGCAGAATCAAGGATGATATAATTATAATGTTCTTTTATCATTGTTCCCCACGAAGGCATAGGTGGCTGAACCCCAATTCCAAGGAAACTCAGTCCTGCTTCTATAAGAATTGCTGAAGCAAAGTTTGCAGCAGATATCACAATAACAGCACCCATAACATTTGGTAATATATGTTTAAAGATTATTCTAAAGTTTTTAAAACCCATGGCTCTGCCTGCTTCTACAAACTCTTTTTCTCTTATACTTAATATCTGTCCTCGCACTACACGTGCTACTTCTACCCACATTGTCAATCCTATAGCAATAAATACCTGCCAAAATCCTTTGCCCAAAGCAAAAGTAATAGCAATAACAAGTAATAAAGTAGGTATTGACCATACTACATTGATAAACCATACTATTAAATTGTCAACCCAACCTCTAAAAAATCCGGCTAATGAACCAAGTAAAATTCCAACTAATAAAGATATAAATACAGAAATAAAACCTACAGATAAACTAACTCTTGTCCCAATTATCAACTGACTTAACATATCTCTTCCAAACCTATCTGTGCCTAACAAAAATTTTTTGTTAATAATATTGTTATTTTCAATTATTTTTCTTAACTCTTCTATATGTTTTGTTTTAGTATTTCCATATATATCAACAAATTTAATAGCATCATCTTTTTTAATAATTTTAACATCTGATAACACAGGATAAACAACATCAGCAAGATTAAATTGTTTTTTTTCTCCTTTATCTGATGATATACAGGTATATTCTTCAACAATTATCTTATCATCTTTAAAATGATAATTATTGACAGGGATATATGTATAAATTTTTTTTTTCCCCCATATCATTTTGTTAAAAATATTAGTTTTTTCTGCTTTTATATTTTTTCTAACTAATAACATTTTAACAGAAAGACCTGGCTTTTTTGTAGTTAATTCAAGAAACTGTTCATTAGCAAAAGGAGTAGAATCCGGTGTTACAAGATAGCCAAGAATTGATATTATACCAGATAATATTATAAAAATAAATGATAATATTGCTAACTTGTTTGCTCTAAAACGCTTCCATGCTAATGATGAAAGTGAGTTAGAATAGATATATTTTTTTTTTTTGAAAAACAATTTAATATTATTTAAGTCATCAAATTTAAAAAATATTAATTTTTTACAAAGATATTAATTATTTGTATTATATTTTTATTTAATTTG
>CAZZDX010000414.1:0-1955 GCA_964653185.1 uncultured Bacteroidales bacterium | reverse complement strand
GAAGCATAATTGTTAAAAATTCCTAAAAACATAACCGGCATAAGATACATCATCATTTTCATACCAGGCATCTGAGTGCTGGAAGCTCCCATCTGTTGATTATTTATTTTTGTATAAAAGATAGTAGAAACTGTCATCAGTAAAGTAAATAAACTCACATGGTCTCCATAAAAAGGAATATTAAATCCTAAATTTAAAACAGAGTCATAAGAAGATAAATCTTTAGCCCATAAAAAACCTTGCTGTCGCAGTTCAATAGCAGCAGGAAAAAAACGAAACAAAGCAATAAGAATAGGAAATTGTAACAACATAGGCACACAACCTGCCATTGGATTTACTCCTGCTTTTTTGTATAAAGCCATTGTTGCCTGTTGCTTTTTCATTGCATCCTCTTTTTTAGGAAATTTTGCACTGATAACATCTATCTCCGGCTTAAGGACACGCATCTTTGCTGACGACATATATGTTTTATATGCAATAGGAAACAATACAATTTTTAAAAGAATTGTTAATATTAAAATTATAATTCCATAGTTAATATTAAAGCCCTCAAGAAAGTTAAATACAGGTATAACGGCAAATCTGTTTATCCATGCCATAAGAAAAAATCCCCAGCCAAGAGGAATCATTCGCTCTAAGTCAAGATCTAATTTTCTTAAAATTTTATATTTATTAGGTCCAAAATAAAATCTTGTTGAAACAGTATAATCATGAGATTGTAAATATGGAATACTGATTTTTGCAGACATTGTTTTAAGAGAACTATCAGAAGATTCATCTGTTTTGGTCTCTATCTCTGCATCTAAAAAATTATTATCAGCTATTAATACTGATGAAAAAAACTGTTGCGTAAAAGATATCCATTTGATTTTTGTTTTTAAAAAATCTTTGTCATCTTTTCTTGAAGAAAGATTATCAACATCTTCTTTGTAATATTTATAAAAAATGTTAGTAGTTGCTAATTCATTTTTCAAACTTTTTTCCTGGCTTAACAGTTTTGATTTCCATTCCAATGTCAGATAATCCGCATTTGATGCCATAATATCCTGCATGCTAACAAAATTTATTTTATATCCCAACAGATAACTGTTTCCTTTCAGAGTATATAAAAATTCAATATATTTATCTTTTTTATTTAAAGAATTATCAGGATAAAGTCGCATAGCAAAACAAAGAGAATCATCACCTTTAACTGATAAAGAATCTTTTTCTTTTAACTCGTTATCAAACAAAAAAGGACTGAAATATAAATTACTTGTTGATATGGTTTTGTTATTTGCAAAGAAGATAAGTCCGAATTTTGTTGAGTCCTCATCAGACAATATCAAATCACGATGATCATAAGTTTTATATTTTTTTAATTGAACAGAACAAATCTTACCTCCTTTTTTAGAAATTTTAACTTTAATAAATTCATTTTCCAATGTATAGAAACTGTTTTCTCCATTAGAAGAACCTGCAAAAACACCTAATTCGTTTTTCTTTAAAACAACATTAACCGAGTCATTATTTTTAGTTGCATCAGGTGTATGGGAAATATGTTTTGCTGTGGTATCTTTAACTTTTATTTCACTTGCTCCTTCCTGAATTTTTACAATAGAATCATTAATTTTTTCCTGTCTGACTAATGCTATCGAATCCTGCATTCTTTTTTTAGCTTCTATCTCTTCTTTGGAAGGTGAAATATAAACACTATATAATATTAAAATACCAAATATCAATAATAGCCCTAATACTGTATTTTTATCCATTTATCTGTTCAATTAAATATTATTTTTTTTTTAAAACAGCAAACTTACATAAAAATTATAAATATATTATTACTGGCTTAAAAACTTTGAAATTTTATAGAAAAATGTAGAATGGCAGTAATCTGTATATCAACTTTTCCAAAGTTTTGAACTTTGTCGCGCGACCTAAAGTTTAGTAAAAATATGCGACACTAAGTTTTAGAA
>CAZZDX010000413.1:0-1957 GCA_964653185.1 uncultured Bacteroidales bacterium | reverse complement strand
TTGCAAAATATAATTATATTCTCTCCAAATTTAGCTGTTCTTTCTTCTAAATCCCTTTTTTTGTTATTAGTTTTATTGGTCATTTTTTAGGTCAATTAGGTTAATTAGAAATTAGGTCAATTAACAGTTATGAAATTTTAAACTGTGAACGGTTACCTATTAAGTAAGATTAATTATTGCGTTGTATATATATCTTTGTAATTGGCACTATAAAATGTTGTTTTAAATAAAAATTATGTTATTGTGCCGACTATTGACTGGACATTGGCATAAAATTATTTTTCAGGTCTTAATTTGCTGAGTAATGTTCTCACATTTTTTTTATACTCTTCAACACCATTTTGGTTAAAAGGATTAACGCCTAATATATAACCACTTATAGCACACGACATTTCAAAAAAATAAATAAGTTGTCCCATGTTATATTCATTAATTTCAGGGATAGATATTTTAATAACAGGCACTTTGCCTTTTGTATGAGCAATAATTACACTTTTTTCGGTTATTTTGTTAATATAGTCAATGTTTTTGCCTGCTATATAATTTAAGTTATCTAAATTTTCATTGTCAAAAGGTATTTTAGACCTTTTTTTATTGTTTTTTTCAACAGAGAGTGTTGTTTCAAAAATGTTTCTTGTTCCTTCCTGTATATATTGTCCCATTGAGTGCAAGTCAGTTGTAAAGTTAGCTCCAGAAGGAAATATACCTTTTAGTTCTTTACCTTCGCTTTCGCCAAAGAGTTGTTTCCACCATTCAGTTAAATATAATAACTTAGGATGATAGTTAGTCATTATTTCAATTGTTTTTCCTTTTTTTAGCAACAGATTTCTTGTTACAGCATATAAAGCAGCAGGATTTTTGTAAACAGAATAATCAGAGGCGAGATATTTTTCCATTGTCCTGGCACCGTCAATAAATTTTTCAATATCAAAACCTGCTATTGCAACAGGCAATAAGCCAACAGGAGTTAGCACAGAATATCTGCCACATATATCATCAGGAATGTTATAAGTTGAATAATTTTCTTTTTGAGCTAATTGTTTTAGGGTTCCTTTTTCTTTATCTGTGATTATAATAATTCTTTCTTTTGCTAAATCTTTGCCATATTTATTTTCAATATGATTTTTTAAAATTCTAAAAGCAATAGCAGGTTCTATTGTTGTTCCTGATTTAGAAATGACAACCATTGAATAATCTTTTTGATCAAGTATTTCTGTTAAATCGGATAAATAATTTTCGCTCAGGTTATTACCGCAATAAACTATTAATGGGTTTCTTCTTTTTTTATCTGAAAGCAAAGCATTAAAATTATGACTTAATGCCTCAATAATAGCTCTTGCACCAAGATAAGAGCCGCCTACCCCAATCAAAACAAATATATCTGTATTATTTTTTATTTTTTTTGCATCAGCTTTTATTTTTTCAATTAATTTAGAATTTATTATAGATGGCAAATTTATCCAACCAAAAAAATCGTTCCCTTTCCCTGTCTTTTGATATAAAGCATTAATATGTTTATCTATTTCCGGTTGAAAATTTTCTATCTCTTTCAATGAAACAAAATCAAGAGTATTATCAATATTTATTTTTAAATTTATCATAATTTTATATTAAAAAGGCACTATACTTTGCGCTTCGGCAAGATCAGTAGCGCCACAGAGCCGAAATATAATTTGGAGCAATAAATAAATTTGGTTCTTCGGTAAAATGTGTGGAAAAAATGTTATAAGGAAATAAGTATATAAAGGAAATAGGGGATATAAGGGATATAAAAAAAATAAGTTATCCAATTTATACCCTTATAGCTTTATACCTTATATACATATACACCTAACATATTTCGTAACCGTTCAGACTCTATTTTTTATAATTAGATTTAGTTGCTTAAGAAAAAAACTGTATCAACATTGTTGTCTATAATATAAATTTCTAATTGCTCTATCAGGCAACTGCCTGA
>CAZZDX010000412.1:0-1979 GCA_964653185.1 uncultured Bacteroidales bacterium | reverse complement strand
GCAATGAGTCGGGACCGTTGTATCTTGCCACCCATTCCTGAACAGCAATTTCCTGGGCATTTGTTTTTTGAAAATATATGCTCAATACTATGAGCATAATAACTGAAAATAAGTTTATTATGATTTTTTTCATAGGTACTATAATTTTATAGTTAAAGAAATTAAAATAATCTACAAAGATATAGATATTAAATTATAAAACAAAATTATTATTCATAAAAATAAATTTATTTCTAAAAAAATATAATATTAACGAATAGTTTTAAAATTTTATTTACTTTTGATTTTCGGTATATCATTGGTAAAACGCTTTTAAAAAATGGACTCTGACAACAACAAATTGGATAAAAACAGCGATGGAGAATTAGATAAAAAACCTGATTCTTTACAGAAGACCATTCATCTGACAGGTATGTATAAGAACTGGTTTTTGGATTATGCTTCTTATGTAATCCTTGAAAGGGCTGTTCCACATATTAATGACGGTTTAAAACCTGTTCAGCGTAGAATTTTATATGCGATGAAAGAGCTGGATGATGGTCGTTACAGCAAGGTTGCAAACATTGTTGGTCATACTATGAAATATCATCCTCATGGAGATGCATCAATAGGGAGCGCTCTTGTCCAATTAGGACAAAAAGACCTGTTGATTGACACACAGGGAAACTGGGGAAATATATTAACCGGTGATAATGCGGCTGCATCACGATATATAGAAGCCCGGTTGTCAAAGTTTGCATTAGATGTAGTATTTAATTCCAAAACATGTTTATGGAAATTATCTTATGACGGAAGAAATAAAGAACCTGTAACCTTGCCTGTAAAATTTCCTTTATTATTAGCACAAGGCACAGAAGGTATTGCTGTTGGACTTGCCTCAAAAATATTACCTCACAATTTTAATGAACTCATTGATGCTTCTATTGATATATTAAAAGGAAAAGAAATAAATATTTTTCCTGATTTTCCTACCGGAGGAATGGCTGATTTTTCTAAATATAACGACGGACTCAGAGGAGACAGAGTAAAGATAAGAGCAAAAATTAAACAAACAGATAAAAAAACACTTGTTATTACAGAAATTCCTTTTGGAAAAACAACAGGCAACATTATAGATTCTATAATTTCTGCAAACGATAAAGGGAAAATCAAAATTCGTAAAATAGAAGATAATACAGCTGAGAATGTAGAAATCGTTATTCATCTGCCTAATGATGTATCACCAGATATAACAATAGATGCTTTGTATGCGTTTACAGATTGTGAGACATCTATCGCTCCCAATGCCTGTGTAATACAAGATGATAAGCCCGGATTTATTGGCACAAAAGAAATGCTTAATATCTCAACGAATAACACATTAAATCTTTTAAAAAAAGAACTTGAAATAAAAAAATATGAATTACAGGAAGCTCTGCACTTTGCCTCATTAGAAAAAATATTTATAGAAAAAGAAATATATCTTGATATAAGAAAATGTGAAACATGGGAATCTGTCATAAATACTATTGACAAAGGATTAGAACCTTATAAAAAACAATTATACAGAGATGTTACCAAAGATGATATTATCCGATTAACAGAAATTAAAATAAAACGTATCTCTAAATATGACTCTTTTAAAGCTGATAAATTAATTGAGGAAATTGAGATAAATATTGAGGAAGTTAGTAATCATTTAGAGCATCTTATTGACTATGCAATAAACTATTTTATATATATAAAAAAGAAATATGGCAAAGAGCACGAACGTAGAACAGAGATTAGAAACTTTGATACAATTGAAGCAGCAACAGTAGCTGTTGCCGGTCAAAAACTTTATGTTAACCGCAAACAGGGCTTTGCAGGAACATCTCTAAAAAAAGATGAATATGTATGTGATTGCTCAAACATTGACGACATTATTATTTTTTGTGGAGATGGAACTTTGTTTGTTACAAAAGCATCTGATAAAATATTTATCAAAGAAAATATTATTT
>CAZZDX010000411.1:0-1985 GCA_964653185.1 uncultured Bacteroidales bacterium | reverse complement strand
ATAATGCAATTACAAATTGCAATATATTTAGAGCGGAGTTACAAACTCCGCTCAGCAGGGGTTCTTATTATAATGTAGGAACTCTCATTCCGCCCAAATCTCTTGAACGTTGTATCCATCCGCATAATGTAACTTGTTTATTAATATCTTTCAGACATAGTTTACCACAAGTATGTGTTCGTAACATATCTTTTAAAATTTAATGAAATGCTAAATTAATAATTAAACATAAAATTTTGCTACATTGCTATTAAATTATTATATTGATATTGAGAAGATTTGCAAATAATACGTTTTTTTTAAATTTTGTAACGAAGGAAAAAGGCAAAAGAACGAGTAAAAATGAATAGATTATTTTTTTACAAACTTATATATATATAGTAAATTTATTTTATGTAAATTTGTTTTTTATTTTATTTAAAAACAAATCTGAAAAAGATTATAAATATTAATAATACTCTTATTAACTATTAACAAATTTATTTAAAAATGAAATATAAACGAATACTTTTAAAACTTAGCGGTGAAGTTTTAACCGGTAATAACAAATATGGGATAGATTATGCAAAATTATCTGAATATGCAAAGGAAATAAAAGATGTTATTACAATGGGTGTCCAAATAGCTATTGTTATTGGTGGAGGAAATATTTTTAGAGGACTTAAAGGCACAAAACAAGGTATAGACCGGGTTCAAGGCGACTATATAGGAATGCTGGCTACTATTATCAATGGAATGGCTTTGCAATCAGCACTTGAAAATATAAATGTTAAAACAAAACTGTTATCAGCAATAAGCATTGACCCTGTTTGCGAATCTATGAGCAGAAAAAAAGCAATTAAAAATCTTGAAAATGGTAATACTGTTATTATCAGTGGAGGAACAGGTAATCCTTTTTTTACTACTGATTCGGCAGCTGCACTAAGAGCCATTGAAATAAAAGCTGATGTTATTTTAAAAGCAACACGCGTAGATGGTGTATATACAGCAGACCCTGAAAAAGATAAAACTGCTGTTAAATATGAAACTCTTTCTTTTGAGCAAGCTTATGAAAAAAAATTAAACATAATGGATATGACTGCTTTTACTCTTTGTAAAGAAAACAATCTGCCTGTTATTGTATTTAACATAAATGAGAAAAATAATCTTAAAAAAATTATATCAGGCAAAAAAACAGGAACTATTATAAAAAACTAAAAAATAATAGAGATAAAATCATTTTTTTAATTTGCAATTACTCTTTAATTATTAATTAAAAACATTGTTATTATGAATGAAGAAGCCCAATTTTGTTTAGAAGAGACAAAAGAGAATATGGAAAATGCTGTATCTCATCTTGAGCGTGAATTGCATAAGATAAGAGCAGGAAAGGCAAGTCCTCAAATGCTTGATAATATACGTGTTGATTATTATGGAAACAGCACTCCATTAAGTCAGATATCCAATATTAACACTCCTAATCCCCGAACAATTGTTATTCAACCATGGGAAAAAAATATGATTAGCCCAATAGAAAAAGCTATATTAACTGCTAATCTTGGATTTAATCCTCAAAATGATGGCACTTTAATAAGAATTACTGTGCCTCCTCTTACAGAAGAAAGAAGAAAACAATTGGTTAAACAAGTTAAAACTGAAGGAGAAACATCAAAAATAAGCATACGCAATTCACGACGAATAGGAAAAGAAACAATAAAGGAATTAGAAAAAAATACTATCACTGAAGATGAATCAAAAAAATCACAAGATGAAATTCAAAAATTTACTAATTCTTTTATAGAAAAAATTGATAAAATTATAGAAGATAAAGAAAAAGAAATTATGACAGTGTAGTCTTTATATGTCAAAATTCTTAAATTTTTATAAAATTTCTTTTAAAAATTACACCCCATTAAATAATATTTGTTCATAATGTTATTTTTTATTCAATTAATTAACCCACGACTTAAGTCGTGGGCTAATGAGACCTAATAATATAAAATAAC
>CAZZDX010000410.1:0-1991 GCA_964653185.1 uncultured Bacteroidales bacterium | reverse complement strand
CACGTAATCCCTGGCATATAAGAGAATATACAAAAGAACAATTGCAAAAACTAATTGAAAGTTATTTTTCAAAATTAGTATTAAACGGAATATTTGGAAATGAAAAAATAATGAAATATTACAATAAAAATAAAAAGTCAGTTAAAAAAATTACACGATTTGACATTTTTAATTTACAATATCATCTGCCAGGAAAATTATTGCAGATTCCTTATGATATAATGAACAGGATAAACAGAAATTCATTGTTAAAAAGTAATTCTGATATAATACAAAATATATCTACAAACGATTTCTACTTAAATAAAGCAACAGACGAGTGCCTTGACTTTTTTTGTATAGCTACAAAAATTGCTTAACTGGGGCTATACCTGACTAATACGATAGTTCACTTTGTTTTTATTGCATAATTTAGGTTTAAATTAAATATAGTAAAACAATACAAGATAAAATATAAATGAATAAAAGCAAAAATAAAAACTGGGACCAAATTATTAAGCCAAAAACATCTCTGTTTGATTTACGATTAAACGAATTATGGCATTATCGCGACCTTATCATGCTTTTTGTAAGAAGAGATTTTGTATCTGTATATAAACAAACAATATTAGGTCCTTTGTGGTATATATTAAAACCGCTGTTAACAACTATAGTATTCACAATTATATTTAACAAATTTGCAAAAATCCCTACTGACAATTTACCGCCAATGCTGTTTTATATGGCAGGGACAATAAGCTGGAGTTATTTTGCCTCATGCCTGAAAAACACTTCTACCACTTTTTTAACTAATGAAAATATATTTGGCAAAGTATATTTTCCCCGTCTTGTAATTCCTGTTTCCGTTGCTATATCTAATCTTATTGCTTTTGCCATACAACTTCTGTTTTTTATATGTTTCATTGCATTCTATGCTTACAATGGTTTTAGTGTCAATATAAGCTGGTCTTTGCTTATTATTCCATATTTCCTGTTATTAATGGCAGCATTAGGTCTCGGATTTGGAATTATTGTATCTTCTTTAACAACAAAATATCGCGATTTAGCATATCTTGTGGAATTTGGCATACAGTTATTTATGTATGCTAGTCCTGTAATTTATTCTGTTTCGGGTTTACCTGAAAAATATCAGCATCTTATTATGCTAAACCCTATGAGTTCTGTTATTGAGGGCTTTCGCTATTCTTTATTAGGCACAGGAATATTTAATTTTTATAATATCCTGTATTCTACTATTTTTGCTCTAATTATTCTGATAATCGGTATTTTATTATTTAACAAAGTAGAAAAAACATTTATGGATACTGTATAAGGAGATTAGGAATTAGGAATTATGAAATTCAAAATACTTAATCAGTCAGTTGCCTGACAAAATGCCTAAAATTATTAATGGCAACAAATAACGACGAAGCCAAATGATTATTAATGACTTAATAATAAAAATTGAAAAATTACGAATTTTGAACTTTGGACTTTGAACTTTTTAATTTGTTTTTTGTCTTGATACTTGATACTTGATACTTGAAAATTATGAATTTTGTATTTTTTGCTTAGAACTTGTAATACTAACTTTTCCAAAGTTTAAAACTTTGGAAAAGTTTCTTAAAAGGCGATACAAAATATTAATTCTGGCTTGTCCGGGTCAGGATGATTGATTGAAATTATAAATTGAAAAACTAAAAGTTACAAATTATGTCAGATACAGTAATAGAAGTAGAAAATATTAGCAAACAATATCATCTTGGTGTTATAGGTTCAGGGACATTAGCTCAGGATATGAATCGCTTTTGGGCAAAAATAAGAGGAAAAGAAGACCCAACACTAAAAATAAGTGCAATAAACAAAATAAATACTATTGACAGTGAATATATATGGGCATTAAAAAATATAAATTTTAAAGTAAAAAAAGGTGAGGTCTTAGGAATTATTGGTAAAAATGGTGCAGGAAAATCCACTCTATTAAAAATATTATCACGTGTTACAGCTCCAAC
>CAZZDX010000409.1:0-2020 GCA_964653185.1 uncultured Bacteroidales bacterium | reverse complement strand
CTCCTTATTATGGTGCCCCATATTACGGACAAAAAATTGATGTAAGTAATATTAACCTAAACATGTTTTGTGATGCTTTCACTCTTGATCCGTATAATTATTACAAAATTACTGTAGCTGACAATAGTGGTTATACAAGTAAAAGCCAGCTTATACACTTGGTTCCATATTCTTACCAAATCAATTTTACTGTTAATGGTAACAGCTCATCAGACCCTTTGGACCCTGTTAATATTGATTATAATAATGGAAAAACAAGAATAGTGGTAATAAATAATGAAAGTCAATCATATCAAAATACTTATCATATCTATTTAGTTCCTTGCAACCAATTTGGAACCCCAACAGGACCAGGAATAGATGCCACTGTTAATGATGATTTTGAAACTTTTGATATAGACCATTACTGCGCTAATAATGGTTTTAATCTTACAGAAGTTTATTATAAAATAACCATGACTACAGAAAATGATATAGGAAATGCTATTAATTCGCATTCTCAACTGATATATATCCAACCATGCACACAAACATTGAATTTTACACTGAACGAATATATTACAGGTGGGCTAAAAGAGCATCCTAAAGAAGAAGGTTCTGATTATGTTATTGACCCTGGAAAAGATATTATTCTGGACGGTTCAATGAGCGTTTTTTGCACTAATTGTTTTACACAAAATGGTTTTACCATAAAAATTCAAAATAACAACACAGGCGAAATCAAACAAAATTTATTTAAATATTGTTCTTATAGTCCTGTTTGGAGCTACTGGTATCAGGATACTCCTGGTTTTAGTATAGGCAGATTTGATATAAGAAAGTTCTGTAAAGAATATTCCATGTGTCTCACAGAAGGTGAGTCATATACTGTTACATTATCTTATTTATCAAATTCTCTTTCCAAAACTTTTTATCTAAAGCCATATATGGAGAGTCAACCTGTGTGTGATTTCCATATATACCGCTTTAATTATTATTGTGGTGATCCTGTTGCTGAATATTTTTTACCCTGTGAAGATATTTTCCTTTATTCTCCTGATCAACCTGTTGATATGACTGCTGCATCAAGTTATTCTTACGACAGAAGTTTTACCATAACAATTAAAAATGAATTAACTAATAAAGAACGTTCTTATGAATTGTCTCCTGATGAAGTGTACCAACTTAAAATTATAGGAGCATTAGATCTTATAAAATTTGAAAAAGATCACTATCCCGACTTAGCAGCAGTCATTGAAATTGAGCATTATGGTGAGCTAATGGGGAATAGATCTTATCTGATAACTTTAAAAAACTATACAAGCAATACATCAAACTGCCTCCCTGCAGGTCATTCCCCATTAGAGTATTTTGGTGAAAGCACTAAAATTATCAATATTGTCCCCAGAGATACCATGTTATCCTATTATTATTGTAATACAGATGAGCAGGAACTAATTATAGATGCAAATACTACATTAAGTGGCAGGCATATTTTTAATCGTAATGTAAGAATAACATCAGGCAATACATTTACAATAACAGGTGAAGCCCAATTTAATAAAAATGCAAAAGTCATTATAGAACCTGGTGCAACTCTGATTGTTGACGGAGGTAAATTAACACATATCTATATTAACCGTGACCAGACATGTAATGTATTCAATCCTGAAAATACTAATCTTTGTAATGATATGTGGCAAGGTATAGAACTCCAAGGCAACAAAACCGCCTCACAATATACACCCGGGGCTCAAGGCAAAATAATCCTTGAAAACGGTGCAGTAATTGAAAATTCTATAGATGCTATTAAAACTATCAAAACTGATAACGGTGTAAATGACTTGACTTATACTGGCGGAATCATACAAGCCAATGATGCTACATTCAGAAACAATAAAAATGGAATATGGTTTGGTCCTTATCATAATTCTCATCCTTTTACAGGAGCACCAATGCCTAATGCAGGTCATATAAAAAACTGCACTTTTGAAACTACAGAAGATTATATTGATATATCAAACCCGCCTTATGAGTTTAT
>CAZZDX010000408.1:0-2021 GCA_964653185.1 uncultured Bacteroidales bacterium | reverse complement strand
ATTTGTTGTTAATAAACTGTCATAATAAGTTCCGTCTGTGGTATAGTCATTACCGTGCCATGTATATGTTCCACCATTGCATATTTCCTGATTATCAGTATAAAAGTAAATTGGGTTAACTGTAACCGTAATTGAATCTATACTGGTAAAACCATTATCAGTATCTGTAACAGTTACAAAATACTCTGTTGTAGAACTTGGATTAGCATTAGGATTTGCAATATCTGTAAAATCCAGTCCTGTTGACGGATTCCAGTTATAAGAATAATTTCCTGAGCCATTACTTGCTGTGGGAGAGCCACCAATCTGAACAGAACTGCCATTACATATTGATGTATCTGGTCCGGCATCAGCAATGACATTAGGAACAAATTTCCCTATACCAAATTGTGAAAAAGTTGTTAACTTTTTTCTTAATGCATAAGCATCAGTTGCCATTCTACCCAATCCATTGTCCAAATTTAAACTATTACCTATTCCACAAAACCAGCAGTCCCAGTCAGCAGCAGTTATTGAATTATCAGGTCTTTTTAATATTGCAAATTTATTATCAGTTAAGCCGGAAAAATTACCAATATATGTACGGATATCACAATCACCTCCGGTTGGCTGGATATCCGGTGTTAAAAACCACACTCCTTCAGTGCTAAAATCATAATAACCGTTCCCGCTTTCAATAACATTTAAGTCAGCATTAATATGATTTGTTAATGCACCAAAATGTGCATCAAGATAAGAAATACCAGTAAGATTATTATTTTCTAATTCAGATAGATAATAGATTGTATCTATTCCCGTATCAAAACCGAGAGGAAAAGCATAAACATCAGTATTTGTTGCAATATATCTGCGAAGATTACCATTAATAAAACTTGGTGTAGTTGTTCCCTGGTTATAATCAGTAATACTACCAGACCCTGAAGATGTAACGATAATAGTATCTGTACCAGTAGTAATAAGTCCGTCAATAAGTTTTAATGTATCACTAACATAAACATTTGTATCAAGAACAATACCTGACGCAGAAGTATTACTAATATTAAGAATAGAAAATCTAGTGGAATGATTACCGGAAATATTTTGTTGATTGGAAGAGTTAAAAATAACAGTTCCTGTTCCTGAAAGCATAGTATCTGAGGCATTATTTATCCAGCTTTCATTGCCAGCAGCAGGATTATAGGAAACATGCATTGTACCATTATTATTTATTAAAGCAGAACCATCCGCTTTCATTCCTCCCTGTATGTATAATGACGTATTTGATTTAATATACATATTTTTTTGCACAATTAGCAGATCCTGTGCTAATGCTATTTTATTCATTAATAAATATAGCAATATAATAAGCAAAAATTTTGTTTTTCCCATTTTTTTAAGATATTTTTTACTTTATTAACGATAAACAAAAATACAAATATTATTAACAATACAAATATTATTTAGTTTATTTTTATTTTATTTTTAGAAATAAAGAGAAGAAAAATACGATTTGGGTTAACCTTTTTCATAAGCCGAACAGTTAAAAAAAAGAGGAAATTAAAATTTTTGAATAAGAGTTACTGCATAAGCAGATATGCCTTGTTCTTTACCAATAAATCCTAATTTTTCAGTAGTTGTCGCTTTTATAGAAATGTATTCATGGTCTATTCCAATAGTTTGAGATAGTGTTTTTTTCATTTTGGGAATATAATCCATAATCTTTGGTTTTTGAAGGCAAACAGTTGAGTCAATATTATTTATTTTATATCCTTTATCTGTAATTGTTTTTATCACTTTTTTCAATAGTATTTTACTATCAATCCCTTTAAATTCGGAAGAAGTATCAGGAAAGAGAATACCAATGTCTCCTAAATTAGCTGCGCCTAAGATGGAATCGCAGATAGCATGTATTAACACATCAGCATCAGAATGTCCTATTGCACCTTTTGTATAAGGGATTTTAATGCCGCCTAAATAAAAATCACAATTTTTTTTTAATTTATGAACATCAAAACCAAAACCGACTCTTATAGTCATTACTT
>CAZZDX010000407.1:0-2027 GCA_964653185.1 uncultured Bacteroidales bacterium | reverse complement strand
ACGAATATAAAAACATAATAATTGATGAGTTCAGTATAAAAAGGTAAAAAAGTACGTCATTGCGAGGAGCGAAGCGACGAAGCAATCTCTCCCAATTTGCAACAGATTGCTTCGCCTTCGGCTCGCAATGACGGACTACCAAATAAAATGTGAAATAAAAAATAAAGACCACACGATACAATCGTGCGGTAGCGGGCCTCGTCTCTGCTAATAATGTAATACAAAAATATAAACAAATGAAAAAATTATTAACCATTATTATATTTTTATCAGTTTCAACAGCTCTTTTTGCACAGGATACTGATTTTAAATCTATTCATCAGATGCAATTAGAGTATTATAATAACTTAGGATTAACAACTCAGGCACAGTTTGATTCTTTAAATGAGTTTAAACTTATGCCTAAGTTGAAAAACAAAAGTAATTGCACATTAAATAAAATTGTTTTTGGATGGCATCCTTATTGGGTTGGAAGTGCTTATTTGAATTATCAATGGAATTTATTATCAGATTTATCTTATTTTTCTTATGAAGTAAATGCAAATACAGGAAATCCCGACAATACACACAGTTGGGCGACTGCTGATGTTATTGATTCTGCTCTTGCAAACGGTGTACGCGTAAATCTTTGTGTTACTTTATTTTCTAACCACTCTACTTTTTTTGGGAATAGCACTACACAGCAAACTTTAATTGATAATGTTATTTCAATGGTGCAAACCAGAGGTGCTAATGGTGTAAATATTGATTTTGAGGGTGTTCCTTCTTCTCAGGCTACTAATTTTACAAACTTTGTTGTTGATTTTTGTATACAGATGCACACACAAATACCCGGCTCAAAAGTTAGTATTTGCCTTTATTCTGTTGACTGGAACAATGTTTTTGATGAAGCAGTGCTTAATAATTATATTGATTACTTCTGTATTATGGGATATGCCTATTATTATGGTGGGAGTTCTACAGCTGGGCCAACAGGCGGATTATACAGTTTAACAAGTAGCTATAATTATAACCAGTCAAAATCAGTATCTTACTATCTTGCACAAGGAATTTCAAATGATAAGTTAGTCCTTGGAGTCCCATATTATGGCTATGAATGGCCTACCAGTAGCGAAACTGTTCCCTCTTCTACAACAGGTTCAGGATATTCAAAAACCTATAAATATGTAGAAGATAACACAAGTGGTAATTATTCAAATAAATTATGGGAAGGAAATAGTTTTACGCCTTATTATACATATTATTCAAGCGGTTGGTATCAATGCTTTTGTGATGACGCATTCAGTCTTGGCAAACGATACGATATGGTTAATATGAGAAATATTGCAGGTATAGGAATATGGGCTTTGGGATATGATGATACATATACTGCTTTATGGAGCAAATTAGAAGGAAAATTTACAAATTGCTCTATAATTCCTTGTTGTGATACTATTTATGATACAGGAGGACCTGCCTTTGATCATTATAATGATGAATATTTTATATATACAATTGCTCCAACCGGAGCAACATCATTATCTTTAACATTTAATTCTTTCGCACTTGAAAGCGGTTACGATTCCATTTGGATTTATGATGGAGCAAACACAACAGCCTCTCTTATCGGGGGTTATTCAGGAAATACTTCACCTGGAATAATAAATTCATCAGGAAATGCTTTAACTATAGAATTTTATTCTGATGTATCTACAAACGAAGCCGGATGGGAAGCTATATGGCAATGTTCACAGGATACTACTCCTCCTGAAACGGAAATTTTTGCAAACTTATGGGAAACAGATGATTTTAATGTTGCTTTTACAGATACTGATAATGAAAATGTAAATTATAAATATTACCAGGTACTTGATTATGACGGCACAGAATGGAGAGCTAATAAAAATAATGGTTTTTTTAATGACAACTTTGAAAGTTCTATAAATCCCGACTGGACAATACCCTCTGATGCAGGAATCTGGCTCATTAATAGCGGACATCTGCGACAACTTGACCAATCTGTTAGCAACTCCAATATATATACTCAA
>CAZZDX010000406.1:0-2030 GCA_964653185.1 uncultured Bacteroidales bacterium | reverse complement strand
CTTCTTTTGAAGCTGTTGTAATTTCTTGAACATGCCTTGACTTTGAACTTGTAAAAGCTTTTGTAAGCTCAGGTATCAAAGCAGCGGCTAATGTTCCAAAACTTATTATAGTGGACATCTTCCACCAAAGACCAAAACCCTCAGAAGATAACATCAAATAGCTTATTATATAAGTAAATATGATTGAAATTACAGATGTAATCCATATTAAATTTGTCAGAGGTGTCTCAAAATTAAAACTATCTAAATGTTCAAACTTGGCTTTTGTTATTCTTTTATTAATCTCAAAAGCAAGTAATGATGTAACTACCATCAGAAGACGCATAACAAAAATCCAGATAATTAAACTTGCTTGAAGTTCTACTCCAAACACTCCTAATATGATGAATGTAATTAAAGCAACGCCTGTTACTCCGTAGGTCTCAAATCCATCAGCAGTTGGTCCAACACTATCGCCTGCATTATCACCAGTGCAGTCAGCAATGACACCGGGATTACGAGGGTCATCTTCAGGAAGTTTAAAAATAATTTTCATCAGGTCAGCGCCGATGTCTGCTATTTTGGTAAAGATACCGCCGCATATTCTTAAAGCACTTGCTCCCAGTGATTCGCCTATAGCAAAACCAATAAAACAAGCGCCTGCACTTTCGCCCGGAACAAAAAGCAAGATCATTGTCATCATAATTAATTCTGTACAAACCAAAAGTACTCCTACACTCATACCTGACTGGGTAGGGATAGAGCTTGATTTATAAGCTGAATGCAATGATGCAAAAGAAGTACGGCTATTTGCCAATGTATTTATTTTTATGCCAAACCATGCTACACTATATGAACCTAAAACGCCCAGTATTGTCCACAATAATACTAACAAAACCTTAGATACATGCCAGTGTTTTAATCCAAGAAAATAATAAGAAATTACAACTCCTACAAGAATAAAAAGTATAATTAAAAATTTGCCTTGTTGTAACAGATATGTCTTACATGTCTCATAAATAGTATCAGAGACATCTAACATTGACTTATGAGCTGGCATAGCTTTTACCTTTTTGTATTGCCAGTATCCAAAAAACATTCCTATACCTATAATAATAAAACCCCAGCAAAGTAATGTCCATCCATTTAGACCAAAATAATTACCTGTCTTTAAATCAGGAATTATTAAATCTGATTCACTAGCAAATGAAATAACAGGAACTAATAAAATCGTTAAAATACTTAATAACTTTTTCATATTTATCTATTTTAATTAGTAATTAGTAAAAATTTTTTGAGGCAAAAATATAAAATTATTCCATCTCTTATAACAAAAAAAAAATATTCTAACTTTTTTATTACAGGTAAGATATTTTCAGAAGCCAACAGTAATAGAATAGCAACATTTAAAGGTTTTTTTGGAAGATAATTTTATAATTCCCTGTTTTTTTTCAAAAATTTGTTTTGTTCCTTCTTTATCTGCAACACCATACCAAGGTTCTATACATACAAAATTTGCATCTGGCTTTGCCCATATTCCTAAATAAGGAAATCCTTTAAAGTCCAAAGACAATACATATTTATTTTTACAACTTTTTAAATTTATTTTTGATGATTTTAAATTTTTAAATATCAAAGCACCATCTTTAAAAATGCCTCTGTATAAGGATAATTGTTTTTCATTATTTAATACAAGTGTTGTTTTGTCTGTTAATAAGCCATCTTTTGTAAATATTTTTTTTGCTGATTCATTATGTTCAAACTCAAGATAATAATCTTCATAGCTTTCATTTTTAACAAGAGGACAATTAAAACCTGGATGTGCGCCTATTGAAAAAAACATATCTCTGTCATTTACATTCACCACCTTATAATGCACAATAAGTTTATTGTCCAGTAATTCATATTCAACATACAGTTCAAATTTGAATGGATATGCTTTTAATGTAGATTCGTCTTGTTTTAATAAAAAGCAAAGTTTATTTTTGGTTTTATTAATTAACTCAAAATTTTTATCTCTTGCAAAACCGTGCTGAGACATACAATATTTC
>CAZZDX010000405.1:0-2058 GCA_964653185.1 uncultured Bacteroidales bacterium | reverse complement strand
ACCACAGGTTGCACCTGTGGTTATTAAAATTAAATCCCTTTCGGGATTTTTCGTTGATGAAAAAAATGTTCAAAAATAATATATTTTTTTATTGAAAGAAATGAATTAATAGAAGTCCCCTTAACAATTGTGTCTGAAAATTTTTTTTATAAAAAAAACATTTTTTTTTGTCAATTAAATTTTTTTTTGTATCTTTGCAATTCAATTACAATTAAAAAATGGTTTTTAATACAAATAAAATATTATCCGTTTTAAGCAAACCCTCTGAAACCCGCACCGTTGTAGAGAGAGAGAGAGAGAGAGAGAGAGAGAGAGAGAGAGAGAGAGAGAGAATACTCTTTAAAAAACTATAATCCGCGCAGTTTTTTTGCATTTTTTTTCTTTTCTAACTTTATTCCAAAATATTTATTACTATCCTTTATTTTATTTTTAGAAATTTTATCTGTTTCCTGTTATTCACAGGATTTATTATGTGTTGCAGACCAGATTAAAGTTAATTCATCCTGTGAGCTTTATGTCAAAGGCGGTATAAAAGGCACAGGCACAGCACAAATTACCAGTAATGGCGATATTTATATAAAACAACATTCAACAGCTGGCTCAGAAAACTGGACAAACAATGCTTCTGATAATTTTTTACAGGGCACAGGCACGGTTACATTTAATTCCTCAGAATCTCAAAACATAACAGGCACAAGTAAAACCGGCTTTTATAATCTTACAGTAAATAATACAGGACCGGGAATAATCATCGGGCATAATATTGATGTTACAAATACTCTCTTAATGACAGATGGTGATGTTGATTTAAAAGATTATATCATTGATTTAGGCACAACAGGAATGTTAACAGGCGAAACAGAAACAAACCGAATAAAAGTAGGCGACCCTGCAACTAATACAGGAACTATTTCTGCAACAAGAACTCTTAATAATCCTTCAAATATAAATGTTGCAGGTCTCGGTATGTTTATATCTTCTTCAGAAAATTTGGGAGTAACTACTATTACACGTGGACATCACAGACAACAGGGTAATTTTCCATATAGCACAAATTATAGTATATTTAGGTATTATGATATTTCACCTGTAAATGTTGTAAATACAACCCTTAATTTTAGCTACTTTGATTGTGAACTAAACGGACATGCTGAAAGTGAACTGATAATGTATCGTAAAAATATTAGCGGAGATTGGAATTATTTAACAACAACATTAGACAATCCAAATAATAAAGCAGAGGCAACAACAGATATTTTTTCAATATTCACTCTCGCATCTGAAACTACCCCTCTCCCAATAGAACTACTTAATTTTACTGTTAAATGGCTTAATAACAATAAAACCCAGTCCATTCTTAACTGGACAACTGCCTCTGAAATAAACAGTGATTATTTTGAAATTCAGCATACAGAGGATTTATCATCATGGGTAATAATAGGTAGCATTCAGGCAAGTGGCAATTCATCTTCTATTGTTAATTATGAATATATTGACAATAATCCATATAGTAAAATTACCTATTACCGGCTAAAACATGTTGATTATGACGGAAGTTTTACATATAGCAATATTCTGGCATTAACCAAGGATAACACTGTTATTGAAATTATAAATATTTATCCAAATCCTGCTGAAAACACTGTTTGGTTTGAAGTGCTTTCAGCACAAAATACAAATGTTATTACGTATATAACAGACCCACTTGGCAAAACTGTTTTCACAAGAAAATCTCAAGTTGTTGTAGGTAAAAATTTATTTTTTATTGATATCAGACATTTTGCTTCCAGCACATACATTTTAAAAGTTGTTACTGAAACAGGCAATCATAAAACATCAAAAATATTTGTAAAAAAACAATCTTAATGAATTAATTATAATATTAACTTTTCCAAAGTTTGAAACTTTGGAAAAGTTTCTAAAAAAAACAACCGTAATGGTGATAAACATAATAATGTAGAGACGCAAAATTTTGCGTCTCTACAAACAAACATCAAATCACAGAACAATAGAACAAATAGGGATGAATACCCGACAGGTTGTGTCCCTCCTGTTGGG
>CAZZDX010000404.1:0-2086 GCA_964653185.1 uncultured Bacteroidales bacterium | reverse complement strand
AATGTCGTTTAATTTATGCAACTTTAGGTCTCGCGACAACTTTGGAAAAGTTAAACTGTTATATTGTTATTCATCTTCGCTTTTTATCTTGTAAAATCAAGATTGTCAGATATTTCACAAATATTATTGTAGTGCTAAAACTTTGAATACATAATAATTGTTTTTATCTTTTTTTATAAAAATTTCAAATTTTATTTTGAATTTATATAATAAAAAATACTTTTTTAATGTTTAGCCCAGCTGAGCGGAGTTTGTAACTCCGCTCTAAATATATTGCAATTTGTAATTGCATTATTTAATTCCCAGCTGAGCGGAGTTTGTAACTCCGCTCTAAATATATTGTAATTTGCAAATTGCATTATTTAATTCTTTCTATTGTTCCTGTTAATTCAATAATTTCTATTACACTACTCAATTCTGCATAATTTCCTGCACTACTATACAAATAATCTTCAGCACATTCTTAATATCCTGTTGGCAATTTAAAAATATTTTTATAAAAGTATAAAAAATTAAATATAATAATAATCAAGAGATTATTTTTTATTTGAAGCGGAGTTACAAACTCCGCTTAGCAGGGCATGATTGGGTTTAGTTTTTCTTAATTTTCGATTTTGTGCCGGGACGGTTTGGTCTAAATTGTAATAACTTCAGCCACTATAAAAGTGCTTCCGCTAACAAAGATAAGGTCGTTTTTTTTTGCATTGGATTTGGCAGTTAAAAAAGCATTTTCAACAGAAGGATATGCAATGCCTGTCAGATTATTTTCTTTTGCTTTTTTCAATAGTTTGTTTTGGTCTAATGCTCTTGGGATGTTTGCTTTACAAAAGTAATATTCGGCTTTTTTTGGTAATAGTTTTAGTATTTTATCAATATCTTTATCTTTTACCATTCCAAAGACAAAGTGTAAATTTTCATATTTTGTTACAGATAGTTGTTTTACTATTTGTTTAATACCATCTTCATTATGAGCAACATCACAAATTGTAAGAGGTGATTTTGACATTATCTGCCATCTTCCCATAAGCCCTGTTTGTTTAGATACAGTGTCAATGCCTTTTAAAATATCAATCTTACTTATATTATATCCAATTTTGTTAAGTAATTCTATTGTCTGAAGTGCGGTAACAATATTTTTAGTTTCGTATAATCCTGGAAGTTCGGAATTTAGATTTTTGATAAACAATTTATTGTTTTTTGAAATATCCATTGTTAATCGTATGTTTTTATGCAAGTTGCTTTCAAATATTTTGATATTATAAGGTTTATAAATTGTATCTGCAAAAAATATTGAAGCATTTTGTTGTTTGGCTGTATTAATAAAAATTGATTTTATCTTGTTTTGTGTTTCACCAATTATTACAGGTATGTTGTGTTTTATAATACCTGATTTTTCATAAGCAATTTTTTCAAGAGTGTTTCCGAGTAAGTCAGTATGGTCAAGTCCTATATTTGTAATAACTGATATGAGAGGATTTATTATGTTTGTAGAGTCCAATCTTCCGCCAAGTCCTGTTTCAATGACAGCGATATCTACTTTTTCATCAGAAAAGTATTTAAAAGCCATTCCTACGGTCATCTCAAAAAAGGAAAGTTTTAAAGATTCAAATCTCTCTTTATATTTATTTACAAAAGAGCATACATATTTTTTAGGAATTTTGTGTCCGTTAATTTTTATTCTTTCTCTAAAGTCATTAATATGAGGGGAAGTATATAGTCCTGTTTTAAGATTTTTTGTTTGCAGAATAGATGCTATTATGTGTGCTGTAGAACCTTTTCCGTTTGTTCCTGCAATATGTATGGATTTAAAATTATTTTGCGGGTTATCAAGGATATTACATAATTTTATGGTATTGTCAAGGTCTATTTTATATTTTGCATTTCCAGTGCGTTGATATACAGGTAGTTGGGTAAATAAATATTCTATGATTTGTTTATAGTTCAAAGTTACAAGTTCAAAGTTTAAAGTTTAAAGTTTAAAGGCATAAAGGCATAAAGGCACAAAGTTCAAAGTTTAAAGGCACAAAGGCATAAAGGCACAAAGTTCAAAGTTTCAAGTTCAAAGTTTCAAGTTCAAAGTTTCAAG
>CAZZDX010000403.1:0-2092 GCA_964653185.1 uncultured Bacteroidales bacterium | reverse complement strand
TATTTTTGAGCAAAATATTAATAAAAGCAGAGGTTTTTAGACAAACTGCCGTTATGCATAATTTAAATCAATAGACTGCAAGAAAGATATGACTTCATTAAATAAAGAATTCATAAAATTATTTGACACTTTATTCAAAAAGAACACTCGATTCTTTAATAAATCTGAATTTGAGAATTTTGATGAGTTGTTATTGAATGAAGTAGTTAGAGAAAATAAGGATAACCCAGAATTATTAGATTTAAATACTAATTGCCACTTCTTCGAGACTCTATTGATGTTTATAGAATTAGAGACAAAAAAAGAAATCCCAAAAAATATATCTGATTCTTTTAAGTCTATTGATGATTTTGATAAAAGGAAAAGGAAAGAGATTGGAACAAATGTAATAAATGCTTTTGATGATATTTTTCAAGGTTTAAAAATTCATGCACTTCAGCAATTTGAAAAGAATAAAAATGAAAACCCAAAAGAGTTTTTACTTTCATTAGGCAACTGGGATTCAAGAGAAAATCATTTATATAATTTTGAAAGAGTATTTTTTAAATTTTTACCTCGCTCCAATTATTCTATTGAAGAAATAGCAGAGTTTTGTATTCAAGCTTGGAATAAAGAAGAAATGGAAACTTCTTTAATTGACTTTTTAAGAGGGTATGGAACCATAAACATTGAAAAAGCAAAAGAATTATATAACATTCTGGACGAAAAAAATTGTCCTTTAAGAATTATAGCTCATCTATTAATTGGAAATTATAACGCTGGAGATATTAAAGCATTAGATGTTGCTTTTGATTTAAGAGAAAAAGATTTACTTGAATCTTTAATTGTTTTAGGTAGGATAAATTATTTGAATAAAAATGAGATTGAAAGAGTTTTTGATAGTATTGAACCAATCAATTTTTCCATTAAAAATATCGCTATCGAACAAGCGTACTTATTGCTGCATTTGATAAACAATAAAGAAACCCCAAAAGATATATTGGAAAAATGCTTTAAACTTTTAGTTGATTTAATTGGAAAGGGAACTCGCGAAATTGTTGATGCAGTATTTCATAGTATTACATATCATTTAGATAAATATGAATCAGAAAAATACGCTTTGTTACACAAATATCTTTCTAAAACACAAAATTTCAATATAGTTAAAAGATTCTTCTCTAATTTCAAAGACCCCGTATATATTTTTGAGTTAATACAACACAGTTTCTCTGCAAATCCTAACTTTCGTTTTCCTATAGAAATATTTCAAGATGGAATAAGCCATGCGTGGCGTGAAAATCAAGAAAAAACTGAAGGTCTAATTCTCAATTTATTTAATCAACATCCTGCGTTTAGCATTTTAGCTGTTAAAATTATTTTATCTGCTCGTTCTGGCATTTACAAAATTGATTTGTTAAAACTTGACAATAAGGAATCTCAAACAAATGCAATAAAAAGTCTCTGTAAATCACCTGTTTACTTTGACAAACTGGTACCCGTTTTACTTGCTTTGCGAAAATCAAGTTTTAAAGAAGTTGTAGAATTATTACAAAAAGAATTGGCAGACAAAGTATTTCAAACTTATCATGAAACTATTTATGAATTAATCCTTAAAGAAATCAGTAACTCTTCAACTGACAAGGAGTTTATGAAGCCAATTAAAAAAGCATTAGATAATTACAATGAGCTAAAACAATTAAAAGAATCAATAAAAGATATCGACCCTGTCGAAAATGAAAGTGATTTAATGCAATTGTACTATCGACTTGAAAAAGAAGAACAAGCAAAAATGATGAACAAAATAAACGAAGGAGAAGGTTCATTCCTGCAATTTGTAAAGAATACTACTATAGTAAGAGGAAATTCGTGGAAAATCGGAGATAGAGAAGTATCACCTTTGGGTAACATAGAATCAAAAATGTTGATTGATGGTAGCAGCTACCTCAATCCTGAACTATATGAATCTAACTTAGATAAGATATAGAATGAATATCAAGCCATTAATAGTTAAAACATATTTAGAGTCATTGACAGAAGACCGTGAGTTAAACAGCATTTTCGGTCTAATTAAAGAAAACTGGTTGCTATTTTTTAAGTAATTCATTGATTAGTT
>CAZZDX010000402.1:0-2111 GCA_964653185.1 uncultured Bacteroidales bacterium | reverse complement strand
TATGACCAACGGGGTAAATACGGAGTTATTAATATTTTTCCCCTTCGGGGAAATTATTTTTAATAAAAAAAAATGTTTTCCAAATAATTATTTTTTAATAACTCTAAAATTTATTAAATAATCTAATTCCTATTAAAATGAACAAAAAAACAGAAAAAATCAAATGTCTTATCATTGGTTCAGGACCTGCCGGATATACTGCTGCTATTTATGCTGCAAGAGCAAATCTAAGTCCTGTCGTCTATAAGGGCTTACAACCCGGCGGACAACTAACTACCACAACCGAGATAGATAACTTCCCCGGATATCCAAACGGTGTAACCGGATTTGAAATAATGAAAGATTTTGAAAAACAGGCACAGAGATTTAACACAGATATAAGAGACGGATTGGTTACATCTGTAAATTTTTCAGTAAGTCCTTTTGAGATTACTATAAATAATGAAAAAAATATCCTTGCACATACTGTAATTATTGCCACAGGTGCTTCTGTTAGATGGCTTGGATTAAAATCCGAACAAGAATATAAAGGAGCCGGTGTCTCTGCCTGTGCTACTTGTGATGGATTTTTCTACAAAGGGAAAGATGTTGCTGTTGTCGGAGGAGGCGATACTGCCGCAGAAGATGCAACATATCTCGCAAAATTATGCAACAAAGTATATCTTATCCACAGAAGAGATGAACTAAGAGCTTCTATACCAATGCAGAATAAAATATTTAATACCCCAAATATAGAAGTCCTGTGGAATTATATACCTAAAGAAGTCATTGGCAAAAAAAACGGATTTAATAAATCTGTAAATGGCGTTTTACTAACAAATGTTAAAACAGGCAAAGAAAAAAAAATAAATATTGATGGATTTTTTGTTGCAGTAGGACATAAACCTAATTCCGATATTTTTAAAAATCAAATAGACCTTGATGAAAAAGGTTATATTATCACTATTCCTGGTTCAACAAAAACAAATATTAAAGGTATTTTCGCAGCCGGTGATATACAAGACCCTGTTTTCAGACAAGCTATTACTTCTGCCGGGTCAGGATGTATGGCTGCTATTGAAGCAGAAAAATATTTGTTTTTAGGGGACTTCCATTAATTCATTTTTTTCAAGAAACAAATATAATGAATAAGATGCGAGACATATTAGATTACAGGACTTGCTGATTTATTTGTTTTGAATCATCTTGCTGTTGGCTGTTAGAAAAATGTATTTTGATATTTGTTTATACTTTAAGAGGTTATATATTGCACTTCGGCAAGCTCAGTAGAGCCGTAATAAATTACAGTCATTCATAGTCATTTGGCTTCGCCGTCATTTATTGTTAATGACTATCAATGACTATTAATGACCCAGATACGCTTCGCTACGGGGCAAGCAATTAATGGCTATATGTTAAAATTATAATTGTTTTAAGGCAACTGCCTGATAAATTAACTCAAATTATTACGAAGCAGAGTATAATTTTGAGATAATTGCCAAAAGCCCAAAGCAAATAGCTTTTTCATATTCACAAGATAATTTTAATCAAAAATTAATAGTAACAAGCATTGCAGAGTTTTCGTGCAAGCACTATATACAAATATCTATGGCAAGATAAAAAAAAGAGGTAAAGAATAACTTAATTTATTGAATATACACAACCTGATTAACTGTTTCTCCTGGTTTAAGGCGAATAACAGCTGTTCCGCCCATTGGTATTCCTGAAGAATCTATACTGGCAATAACATCTAAAATAGCTTCCAAATCATAAGTATGTCTAAATTCGCCATGAGCATCTGAAGTTCCTGATATTTTATTATCATATTTTTCTATTCTCACTGTTGCACCAGGCACAATATCTTCATTACTAAGATATCTTACAGTAATAACTGCCTTACAATCTGTATCTTTCTTGCAGGAATACAAAAAAGAAGTTGTTATGATAACACAAAAAATAAATAAATAAATAAATATTTTTTTCATAATTAAAATTATTTTAATAACTTTGTTTTTTTTTAATATTAATTTAATGCAAATATATAAATAAAAATTTACAACTATGAAAAAAATAATTTTTTTAGCTCTAATTTTTTCTGCATTTGGTTTGTTTACTAAATCAGTTACTGCTCA
>CAZZDX010000401.1:0-2128 GCA_964653185.1 uncultured Bacteroidales bacterium | reverse complement strand
TTAAATCTACAAATGGAATCTGCATACTTTTAGATATTTCTTATTTTTTTGGCAGGATTACCGGCATATATTCCCGACTCTGATATGTCTTTTGTTACCACTGACCCTGCACCAATTACAACATTATCACATATTGTTACAGGCAGAATAGTTGCGTTAGTGCCTATTGAAACATTATTTCCAATTTTTGTTTGTTTCCAGAGATTTTTGTTTCCCTGAGCCGGGGCTCCTTTTTCAAATAAATCATTTATAAACATTGTTCCATGAGAGATAAAACAGTCATTTCCTATTTCAACAAGTTCACAAATAAAACTATGTGATTGAATTTTACAATCAGAGCCAATAGTTACATTTTTTTGTATTTCTACAAAAGGACCTACAAAAGTATTATCTCCTATTTTGCATTCATATAAGTTTACTGGCTCTACGACTACCACATTTTTACCGAAACTTACATTCTTAATTCCTATTTTCTTTTTGATAAAAGACATGACTGATAATTTTTGTAGATGTTTAAAAAACCTATATTAAAAATTTTAAAAAATTAGAGAACTGTCTAATAATTCATATTTGCAAATACAAATTAGTATATCTTAAAAAATATTCTTTTCTTTTTTCCTTATTTATTATTTCTCTGACCGAGTTTACATTCTGTATGGTGAAATTGTAAGAACACTTCTTTTTGTGTTTCAATTGACTGATAAATAGCTAAAATCAGTTCAAGACTCTTCCTTCCTTCTAATCCATCTATTAATTGATGTTTGCGATTTGATATACAATCTATAACATGTTCATAATATGCTTTATGTCCAAATCCATAAACATTAGGAGGGTTAACAGAATATTCTTTGATAACCTTATCATCTTCCGGTGTTTTATCGGTAAAGTTCCATGTTTTTATTTCATTAACGGCAAATCCGCCAATTTCAACAGAACCTTTCTCTCCAAGTATTGATATAGAACCTTCTAAGTCCTTTGGCCTGGTAGCAGTAGTGGCTTCTATAATACCGAGAGCTTTATTTCTAAATTTTAATATTACTACAGCAGTATCTTCCGCTTCTATATTTACAAGAGCAGTAGTGCTTTTTGCAAATACACTTTCTACTTCTCCCATCATCCATCTAAGTAAATCAATATGATGATTTGCCTGATTTGTTAATACGCCTCCATCATAAGCCCATGTTCCTCTCCATTTGTCCTGGTCATAATATTCTTGTGTTCTGCACCATCTAACACGTACAGTGCCAAGAACTAATTTGCCAAATTTTTTGTTTTTTATTGCCTGTCTAAGTTTTATCACAGGAAGGTTAAATCTATTTTGTTTTACAACAAACAGTTTAATATCATTTTTATCACAGGCATTGATCATATCATCTGCACTATCAATGGTAAGAGCCATTGGTTTTTCTACAATAATATGTTTTTTATATTTGGCTAAATTGATTACGTGTTCTGCATGAAGACCACTAGGAGTTAGAACTGATACAACATCTATATCTTCATTTTGCATCATTTTATCCATATCAGTATAGTATGGAACATTAAATTTTTCTCCAATTATTTTTGCTTTCTCTTTTTGTATATCACATACTGCCAAGAGCTTTGCATTATTTATTTGATTATTACCTAATAGTTCCGAATGTCTTTTAGCTATTCGTCCACATCCAACCAGAGCAAACTTAAACATTAATTATCCTCCTGTATTTTTAGCTTTATGATTTAATTAAAAATATTTTTGCAAAGGTAGTTTATTTTATTATTATTTGGTCTAATAATCAAAAATAGTTAAACATAGATATACTTTTATAACTAATTTTATAAATAATAACCATAAAAAAATAGATTGCTAATTACTTATAAATCAATATAATATAAGAAAAGATATAAAAAACATAAAAAAAATATTGTTTTTGATTAAATAAATATTTTCCTTTGCTTTTTTTTTATTAATTCATTAATCTAAATTAGGAGAAAAAATATGTCAGATATTGAAAATAAAGTAAAATCTATAATAATAGAAAAACTTGGAGTAGATGAAAAAGAAGTTACTCCTGAAGCAAGTTTTACCAATGACTTAGGTGCTGATTCACTTGATACTGTGGAATTGATTATGGAATTTGAAAAGGAG
>CAZZDX010000400.1:0-2130 GCA_964653185.1 uncultured Bacteroidales bacterium | reverse complement strand
TTTTTATACTCACCCCTAGCCCCTCTCTACTCGTAGAGAGGGGAACCAAAAGGGGAGAGTAAACAACAAACTAGCTGGTTATCTCTTAATAATTATTCCTGTTTTAGAATAATCAGAACTTATAAAATTATAAAAATAAATCCCTTTTGAATAATCTTCTAAACTAACATTAAACTTATTTTCCCCAACTTTTGATTTTATTAATTTATCTTCAAGTTCTTGTCCTTGTGAATTATATAATTTAAATGAAACATCTTCTGGTTTTTGCAAAAAGTATTCAATTGTAAAATTTGAGTTTGTTGGATTTGGATAAAGTTTAAATTCAGATATTTTGTTTTCAGCAATTGAATTTGTTGTATCGCTTGAAAAAGAAATATTTTTTTGAGTAATATTACTTGCTAAATCTTTTACATAAAATTCTAAATTATTTTGTCCTTGTTCTGCTATTATTGAATCTGGAATATTTTCATTTAAATAAATTTTTGGCTCTGAATTTAATTGAAAATAAGAATTAGCAAAATCTAAATTATTATCAGAAGCTGTAAAATCTAAAGGAATTTTATTTATATGATAAGTTGTATTTTCAGGAGAATTAACAACTAATTCAGGTGGTGTTGCATCTTGTGTAAAATTTATAACTAAGCTATCTAAATTTTTAGGCAAATCCAAGCCATATATTTTTAAGGTATGTGCTCCATCTTCTAATGAAACAGGAATTGTAATGTCTTTTTTATACAGAGGAACACGATATATATCAGGATCCCAAGTTCCTGGAAATGTATCTAATTCCTGGGAATCAATTTTATAAAATTGATATTCATTTAAAAAACTTGAATCACTTTCACAATCAGAAACACTAATATCAAAATCTGAAATCTTTACAACACTACTATCTTGAATTGAGCAAGTTATTTGAGGTGGAATTGAATCAAGTTTTGGGTTTTTTAAAACTAAAGAAATATCATTGACATTAGTCATACTTACAACACCCTCATCTAATTCCATTCCTAAAAAATTCAGTGGACCCCTGTTACGAACAAGCGTATCTGTACCCATAATATAATTTTCCCAAAATATCATTGTATCCCAATTTAAATAAGGAGTTGTTAAAGGCAAACCATCTCCTGGTGTTAATCTTCTATTTGGTGTTCCAGGAGGCATACTTGAATCAAAGATATACCAATCATTTAAATCAAAAATATTATCTCCAACCATTACAGCATTTTTAGTTTTGTTTTCATACATACAAAAAAAAACAGGTATTTTAAATTCACCATTATGTTCTAAAAAAAATTCAAAATTAGTTAAATTTAATGAACCATCCTCAAGCTCATTATATCCATTATAATTAATCATTGTCTGAGTTCCATACATCCCATCTTCCCATCCTGAAGGCATATAATAAGAAAGACTATCTTGTGTAAATGCTTGTTCTAACATTTGGATTTTAGTGTTTTTATCTGCAATGTTCCAAGCAGGATTATCTTTATGTGAAAAAGGATTAATTATACAAAGGGGTTTTTCTTGTGCATTTCCTAAAAAAGGCAAAATCAGTAAACACAGGAAGGCAAAAATCTTAGCAAATAAGGATAAGGATATGAATGCAAAATTTACAGGAGGATATTTGTTTGTTAAATATGCCGGGGTTTTAATCACATTAAAACCGGCATTTTGCTTTGAACAAGACAAAAGAGAATATTTTTCTGTTTTATTATTAATTGCAGGAACAGAAAATTTTGATGTTTTTAAAAAATCAGCTTTAAAAAAATTGTTATACGTAGCAGACAATAAATTATTAACAGTATAATCATTTTTCGGGACAAATGTTTCATCTGATATATCAGAATAGCAATGCTGATATAAAAGGAGCGGGATAATCAGAGTATAAGTCAAAATTATTATAAAAGAGTGTTTCTTTATTTCGGCTTTGCTCAATAACCTTATTTTTGTTTTACTCATTTTACTCAAAATTTTTTACAAATATATAAAATGTTTTTTAATTACAAATGATTTTTAATAAATTTTTACAAATATATAAAATGTTTTTTAATTACAAATGATTTTTAATAAATTTAAAAAGAAAAGAAATATATGTATTTTGTTTTTGTTTTATACTCACCCCTAGCCCCT
>CAZZDX010000399.1:0-2158 GCA_964653185.1 uncultured Bacteroidales bacterium | reverse complement strand
TCTCTTAAATTCCTTTATTTCTTTATTTTCTAGAGGTATCTTATACTCAAAATTAGATAAAGTCAAGCATTATTTTAATTTATTTCTAACCATGATTTTCTTGTTTTTACTAGCCCCTGATAATCTACATAATCTATGACATATTTACTACCTATGGGATAAACTGTCCAGTGTCCGTTTGGGATGTTTTTTCGTCTTACTACTGCTGTTACTCTAAGTATTACGCATGGTATATTGTTTGATTTTGCCCATGATGCTATTAGTCAACTACCCCTCCCTAAAGGGAGAGGCTTGTAGCTAAACAGCAATAGCTAAAGCCATTGCTGAGTTATCTACAACTTGTTTCTGCTTCATATCTAATTTAGATCCACAGACTTTAATTTCCCTAGTTGCTAGGGTATTTGTTATTATTTTCAGTATTTTTATTCCTTCATCTCTCACATTAAGCGCAGCATTTACATCCCTGCCACAAACTGTTTTACAGTTTGGACAGTAATACATTCTATCTTCTAAAGATAAATGCATTTGATGACCACACTTATTGCACTTTTGAGTTGATGGGTAAAACATATCTATTTTTACAAAATGTTTGGACTTCCAAACATTTTTGTATTCTAGCATTACCCCTAACCCATACCAAGATACGTCCGCAGTGCTTCGGTTCATGGCTTTGCCATTTTTCCGAAGCATACTTTGAATATCTAGGGTTTCTATAGCCACTCCATCATACTTGGTTGTTATATAATGGGTAGTTTTATGAAGAAAATCTTTTCTTATGTTTCTTATTTTTTTATGTAATTTTTGAACCACGGCAATTTGTTTTATTCTATTTTGTGAAGATTTATGAGTTATTTCATCATAAACCTTTTTTGTTAATCTTTTACTTTCTTTTCTAAGTTTCTTTAAGTGTTTCTTTAGGGTCCTTGGATTCTCTATTTCAGTACCATCTGAAAAAGTAGCAAATGTCTTGAGTCCAACATCAATGCCAATAATATTGGCATTGGAATTATCTAAATCAACCTTAGGCTTTTCTTTTAATTTTTGTTCACAAGTTACTGTAACATAATAATCTTTACCATCTTGTACTATTGTTGAAAACAATTGTTTTCCTAATATTTCTCTATGTTTAATATAGTTAATCCATCCCATCTTTGGAAAAGATACTCTAGCTTTACCAAACTTCACATTTTGAGGATAAAATATATTATCATTGTTCTGACACTTGCTTTTGAATTTTGGAAAACCAAAATTCAGAGCGTTAGCAAGTTTCTTGTTTCTTTTTGTTTCATCTTTTTCTGATTTAGCTCTAGCTATCTTAGTATTTCTCTTAGAAATAACTTCCTTCTTAAATGCTCTAGAAAACGTTCTAGATAATTTCAAAGCATTAATTTGTATTGGTTGAGAATGAGATATTTTAATAAAATCATATTGCTTCTTAAGTTCAATAATGTGTTTTTGTAATTGTGTCTGAGTAGGAAATTTATTATTAATTTTATATTGATTATTAGAATAATCTAAAAGCTTATTCCATACAAACCTAGTATTACCGCCATGCTGTTTCAGCATGGCGACTTGTTCCTCAGTAGGCTTAAGTCTAAATTTGTATGATTTATGTATTTTCATTATTCTTTAATTTATCAAATTTTGTATTTTTAGAGGGTTCTTCGAAATAATAAGAATCCAAAAGTCTTCTTATTATTTCTGAGTAAGCCATGTCTTTTTTCTTAGCTTCCTTTTTTAAGCAAGCTAATTGTCTTTCTGATATATATAATCCTATTAGTTTCATATCTATATTATACAATAAAAATAAATAAATACCTTTATATATTTTTAATTATTATACTTGATTTTATTATTTAATTATGTATAATGACAATAAGATTATAAATAATGAATAAACTTAATTTGGTTTAGACAAAGTTAGCGTCATAATCGAGGTTGACCCCCGCCTGAAGGCGGAGGATTTCTCCACTAGGTTAAAATAGATATACAATGTTTAAATCAATGGAGAATGTTAATGGATAATCAATGGAAAGAAGAAGAATGCTCGTTTTGTGATTTTGAGTTTAATGGTATTGTCGTAAGAAGCCTCCAACTTGCATAGTTTTTGAAGGTAAAAATATTATAGTTTATCCTACGGTAGGCGAAGCAATGCCAG
>CAZZDX010000398.1:0-2193 GCA_964653185.1 uncultured Bacteroidales bacterium | reverse complement strand
TTGAACCATTAACAAGGAATTGCATTGGTAAGTTTTCCTGCTGTATTAATTGTGCCACACCATCTTCATTAATACCTACAAGAAAACCGTCAGTAGCTGTTGCTCCTGTATTTGTGTTTGTAAAAGCAGCATAAGCGGGTGGTGGAGGATTGCCGGCAATATTAGGCGTTGTATGAATATGGAGCATGTGTTTAGGATTGCTGAAATTATTACCAATTCCAAGGTGCCCCTGCTGCCCATGTCCGTCTGTAATGATCACTCGCTGTTGATTATTACCAACATTAAAACGTATATTACTACCTATTGTAGATGATTGTATTACAAAATCTTTGCTGTTTGCCGGGACAAATAAAGCAGCTTTTTCTGTGCCTTGTCCTGCACCGGTAAACATACGCCAGGCGTTTAACTGGGTATTTGGACCAACTGTGCGAAATACTTCGCCACGGGAATAATAATAAGTCCCGGTTGTCTGCGTTAAAAAGTTGGAATTTACATGTAGTGCTGCCTGGGGTATAGCACTGTAATCTGTAAAATTGCCTATGACAATGCTTTTAATTTTATTTTGTAATGCAAAAGGATTATTTGTTTGTCCCCAGCGATTACCAGAAGGCGTAGGTGCCCAATTCCATTGAGCATAAGAAAAATTTGCGCACAAACTGAATACAACTACCGTTGCATAAAGTTTCATTTTGAGTTTTGTTTTCATTTTATTAAAATTTTAGTTAGTTAATATTAATTTCTGAGAAAATATTTGATTGCCAATTTGTAGCCTTAACAGATACATTCCATTAACAAGGTTACCCCTGTTGATTTGTATTTCAATATCATCATTATTGTATATAATTCCAGTTTTCAGGATACGATGTTTCTTTCCTAATATATCAAACAGTTCAATTTTTAAATTCTCAGGACTATTCCCTTCATAAGAAATAATAACAGTAGTTGATTTAGTAAAAGGATTCGGGTATATGGAAAACTGCCCTTTTGCTACATTATTTTCTTTCAAACCTGTAAAGCAGGTAATAGTATCAAAATAACTTTCTATAAAAATGGGCAGACCAATGTATCCTTTTTTTCCATTTAGAGACAAACCACTATTTACGAAATCACATGCTAAACCTGTTGCATTCGGGTTATTAATAACAGCGACAGAATCTAAATCGTACCTTGCTATAATTATTTTATGATTAGGGGTTATTTGAAAATCAAAATAATTATTATATTCAGAAGTACATGTAATAAGTGTTTTGGACATTGCAACAGATGAAGAATCCCAAACAGACAGATTATATTGATAAACGTACTCTGGAGTATCAATATTAATAGTAGTAATATAAAATTTGAGGTTGTCAGGAGAAAAACTTCCTAGCGCTGTAAAAGTATCTGTGGGAAGAATAACAATCTTATCAGATAATATACCTGTAGTATTATCAAAATGATATAATTCAACTGTATATTTTCCATCCAATTGCTGTAATGAATCTAATGGTGCAGGCACTGTTGTAACTAATTTAGACCCATCAGGAGAAAATTTTGCCATGTAGCCATAGGGAGAATAAGGACCTGCATCACCAATGCAGTTAATAACAGGCATTGTGTTAACGCCATTACTTGTAACCAAATAAGCGCGAAAACAATTGTTATATCTTTCGTGTGCCATCACCCATATATCTTCGCAATTTGCGTGTTTAACAGCCGCAAGGATTTCTGCATTCGGCTCAAATAAGGAAATGTTTTTTGTAGTAATATTTCCTAAACCATTATCTAATGTTATATCCACTTCAGAATATCTTAATCCCTTTACACCGCCAAATTCAAATCCGTCAATGGTAAAAATATAATAGAGGCTATCACTGCCCGGCTTGGGAACTATGATGCTGCTTTGGCGTGGTGTTCCCGTAGCCATCAAATCAAACCCATTCGGCATTATCTGGTGATTTTTGTTCCAGACCGTAAGACCATCAGTATAAAACAAAAGATTGCCATCAGTATCAGAAATAGCAGCACAGCCTTCCAATCTGTTCATTTGTCCATTTGTATCAGCAACAGCAGTTCCACTGCTAAAATCAATGCCTGCACCTTCGCCAAAATACCAGTGCATAGTGCGTTTTATATCCGGGTTGTTTTGTGCATTGCAATTTAGGGTTATAATGAAAAATAAAAGTAATATTTGAGTAAAATATTTCATATTAC
>CAZZDX010000397.1:0-2203 GCA_964653185.1 uncultured Bacteroidales bacterium | reverse complement strand
GCTGGAGCAGTGGTGTGTTTGCACAGGAAATACCACAAAAAATATCGTATCAGGGCAAATTGCTTGAAAACGGCAACCCTGTAACAGGAACTAAAAGTATCACGTTTACTATTGACACATGGACAGAAACACATCCAGGTGTTCAGGTAACAGATGGCTTATATTCTGTAACACTTGGTGAAACAACACCAATCCCGACAAGTATTTTTGATAACAGTTCAACTCTTTCTTTGCAAATATCTGTTGCAGGAATAGACCTTACACCACAAACAGATATTCTGTCTGTGCCTTATGCTTATAAAGCAGAAAAAGCCGTAACAGCAGAAAATGTACCTACTAATGTTAGTGAATTAACGAATGATGCTGGATATATTACAAGTCCTAATGACGCAGATGCAGACCCTTCAAATGAACTACAAACATTATCAATAAGTAGTAATGATTTAAGCATTTCAAGTGGTAATACTGTAACTTTACCGAGTTCAGGTGGTTTTACTTTACCTTATTCAGGGACTTATGGTGGAAGTAGTGATGCATTCAAAATAACAAATACAGGAACTGGTAAGATTGGATTCTTTGAAATTACAAATCCTGCCAATACTGCAAATGTGCAATATTTAAGATCTAATGGTATAGGTACTATTCTTCGCATAGTTAATGATGGTTCTGGTGATTTGATTAATATAACTAATGATGGTAGTGCAGGACGTGGCATTTATATTAAGCAAAATGCTAACGCAGATGGAATTTATATTTCTAACAATGGTACTGGATATGCAGGCTATTTTGATGGTAATGTACAAGTAACAGGCAATCTTTCAAAAGGCGGTGGTTCATTTAAGATTGACCACCCTCTTGACCCTGAAAACAAATACCTGTACCATTCATTTGTAGAATCACCTGATATGCTCAATGTTTATAACGGGAATATTATACTTGATAATAATGGAGAGGCAATTGTTGAATTACCTGAATGGTTTAAGGCACTAAATAAGGATTTTCGTTATCAATTAACACCGGTAGGAGCTTCTATGCCAAATCTGTATATAAAAGAAAAAATATCTGATAATCATTTTAAGATTGCGGGTGGAGTATCAGGAAAAGAAGTTTCATGGCAAGTAACAGGCATCAGACAAGACCCTTATGCAAACCAACATCGTATTCAGGTAGAAGTTGAAAAATCTGCAAAAGAAAAAGGTCATTATCTGCATTATAAAGCATACGAGCAGCCAATAGAGAAAAGTATGAAAGTAGTAAAAGACCCTGAATTACTTGAAAAATTAAAAGAACATAATAATAAATAACTAAAAAAAAGGAGGAAAAAAAATGAAACATATTAAATTAATTTTTCTGTTTATTCTTGTGTTTTTATTTACAAATATTAAAGCACAAACATACAGTACTCTTGCCGAAGTGATTTCATCCGGTGGCGGAGAATCAACAGGTGGTAATTATTCTAATTTCGGGGTAATAGGCGAAACATTTGTGGATTATTCTGTTACAGGTGGAAATTACAATACTTCTATAGGATTTTTAAATGCTTCTGATATTATTGTAGAAATTGACGAAGAAAATTTTAATGAACAAATTAAAATTTACCCAAATCCTGCAAAAGACAAACTAACTTTAGAATGGACAGACAATATTAAGATTAAAAAAATAACATTATCCAATATTCTTGGGCAGGTTGTATATACAATAAAAGGTAAAAATATAAACATAAGAAATTTTGTAATTGATTTATCCAATTATAAATCAGGTGTTTATTATTTGAATATCCAAACAAAAGAAGATGGAACAATGAAAAATAAAATTTCTATTGTGAGGTAATGTTGGAATTGTCAGCTTTTCCAAAGTTTTGAACTTTGGAAAAGCTTTTTCTTATTGAAACCTATTTAAAAAAAAATATTTATTTAAATGATAAATAGCAATTAATTTTTACTAAAATAACATAAAAAAGCATTAGCTTTTATTCGTGTTTTAAAAAACATAAAATAAAGTTACAGTTCCATGCTTTTTTATTATAATCAAATTAATTTATTAACTGCTTTTGGGACTGGGGCAAAACAAAAACTAAATAAAATATGAAAAAAATTAACAATTTAAAAATTAAATTAATTTCAATGTTTTTTTTGCTCGCCATAATCGGCTGGAGCAGTGGTGTGTTTGCACAGGAAATACCACAAAAAATATCGTATCAGGG
>CAZZDX010000396.1:0-2228 GCA_964653185.1 uncultured Bacteroidales bacterium | reverse complement strand
ATGGACCTTTTTTATTAGTTTTTATTATTTTTGCAAACATACGAGACAAACTGCTATTATTACATTATTATTGTGCCAATAGAACATTTTTCGACTTTTATCGGAATTTTCAACCGTAATTATCAAAACTGTTGACTGAATACTAATTTGCTTTCAGCAATTTTTTAATAAATATTTTATTATTTGAGAGCTTTAAAAAGTAGATACCTTTTGATATATGCTCAATATTGTTGATTGACAGATAGTTATATCCATTGATTTTCAGAAGTTTTTTTTCTGTATATATTTTTCTGCCTGTAATATCGTATAATTCAATATTTATTGTCTGGATATATTCTGAATAAATGACAATATATATAATATTAACAAATGGGTTTGGAAATACAGTTGCTGAGTTTTGCAAGTCAAGATTACCAATATCAAATCCTGATAAAATCATATTAGCGAGTGCAAAGTTTGGAATGCCATATCCTGTAATAAAATCTGGATTATTATACTGACTACTGCTTTTTTCTATAGCATTGATTATTTGCATATTTGTCAGGTCTGGATGTGCCTGCCACAGACAAGCTGTCATTCCGGCTATTATTGGCGAAGAAAAAGAAGTTCCGTTTCCCGCCCATATATCTCCTAAAGGTGATGCCACAATAGCTTGTTTTGCCTGTGCTACAATGTTGGGCTTAATTCTTCCATCATAACTGGGTCCTGTAGAACTAAAGTCAGCATAGATTCCGTTGCTGTCAACGCCACCAACTGTTAATACACTATCTCCGTCAGCAGGTGCTCCGATATATTTCCATGGAGAATCGCCTGAGTTTCCGGCACTGTTTACAACGATTATTCCTTTACTTGCAGCAATATCAGCTCCAATAGTTATACGGGTAGTATTGCCGTTCATATCAACGTAAGTATGATTTTGTAAGCTATCGTCAAAAGTTGTATATCCAAGAGATGAGTTTATGATGTCAGCTCCAACACTATCAGCAAATTCTGCTGCTGCAACCCAGTTATCTTCTTCAATAATATATTCTGAGTCAGCATCTTCGCTCCTTAACAGCCAAAAGTTTGCTTTTGGAGCAGTGCCTATTATTTTATAAGGATAATTTCCTCCCATCAAAGAGAGAACCATCATCCCATGTGAATGTTTGTTAAAGACATTTCCGTTTTGTTCAACAAAGTCATGGACACCTGATATTTGATTATTTTTCCATAAACTATCAAAAACATGCAAAGAATCAACACGCAAAAAACCGGCGTCAAGTATGGCAATAGTCATTCCTTCTCCTTTGTATCCAGAGTTATGAATATAATCTCCTGCTATCATATTTATCTGATTATATGAATAACCATAATTATATGCCTGATTTGACGATATAGTTTTGTCATTTTTGTTTAACAGTTGTTTTTTTGTTGTATTTATAATTTTGAAATCAGCAGGAAATTTTTTTGTATAGTATTTTTCTTTTGTTTTATTAACGAGTTTTTGAAATTTTGAGATTTTAAGCACAAAACTAAAAGAATTGATTTTTTCGAGAGCAATGGAATCGGTTGTATATATTGTAACAGCATTAAACCATTTGGATTTGTTTAAGATAGTTACACCTGTATTTTTTATACTGTCAATATATGCCGGATTTACCGGTAAATCATTTTGTCGGATATTTATGTTTTGTTTTTCTCTTCTGTCAATAGCTTTTTGAGATAAATATTCACAAGGATTATCAATAGAATAAGGGGAATTGTTTTTATCAGTAAATTGTATTAGATATTTTGATGGAGCTATTTGAGATATACCAATATAACTTACAAAAAATAAAGCAAAGATTAATAGATATTTTTGCATAGGTTAGATGTTGAAAAAATGTTAAGGTATCAATTATTGAGTCCATTCCGAAAAATTAATTAGGCAACTAACGAATTTCTGTTGCCGACTGTTGACTACTAATTGCCGATTGTTGATTGATAATTGATAATTGATAATTGTTGATTGCTAATTGTTGATTGTTGATTGCCGACTGTTGACTGCCGACTGTTGACTGGTTACTGGTTTCCATAAGAGTTAATAGTATATGAATAGTCCACACCTTTTGTTATAACTCCTGTAATTTCTTTTTCAAGGTGAATAAATTTTTTATAAATCATACCTGTATTTTTAGCATATACTTCTATTGAGTAGTCCTCGCTGATAAGTGTTGTTATATCTTTTTGCAAGACAGTAAGAGTAGAAT
>CAZZDX010000395.1:0-2241 GCA_964653185.1 uncultured Bacteroidales bacterium | reverse complement strand
AACTCTGAAAATCTTGATGCGAATGAATTAATAGAAGTCCCCTTAACATTTAATTTAAAAAAAGTTTTTTATTAAATTTTTTATTAATAAATTATTATTATTTTTGTAAAAAAAATGTGGGATAAACGTATGGTGTTTATCCCCAGTTATGAAATTTTATTTTTTAAATAACATTTTGAATATCAAACAATTATAAGAAATAAATAGTTGCAGTTATAGAGGGGATAAAGACATGTAGAGGTGTCCTAACCACTACGTTAGCGGCAATTGCCAAAAATATAAACGACAGAGAAAAAAAACTAACTTTAAATAAAAATATTCTGAAATGAAAACGTATTTTGAATTAAACAAAGTTTACAACTTGGACTGTATTGAGGGAATGAAAATATTTCCATCAAAATCCATTGACCTTGTAATAACAGACCCTCCTTTTGGTATTGATTTTAAAGCAAAGAGAGAAAATTACAATAGAAAGTCATCACGAGTTTTGGAAGGATATAATGAAATAAAAGGAAATGATTATTATGAATTTACTTACGATTGGATGAGCGAAATAAAAAGAGTTTTGAAAGACAGCGGAAGTATGTATATTTTTTCTGGTTGGAATTATTTAAAAGATATTTTGAATGCTTTGGAAGAGTTGAATTTTATTACGATTAATCACATTATCTGGAAATATCAGTTTGGCTTGGTTACTTCTCGCAAGTATGTAACCTCGCACTATCATTGCCTTTATGTTTGTTTGGATGATAAGAAAAGAAAATTTTTCCCTTACACAAGATTTGCAAAAGATGCAAAAGATAAAAAGGGAAGTTCATTGCATTATCAAGACAAAGAAGATGTATGGGTTATCAACAGGGAATATTGGAATGGCGATATAAAAACTCCCACAAAATTGCCTGCCGAAGTAATTAAAAAAATCCTTGCTCATTCCAGTAAAGAAGGTGATGTTGTCCTTGACCCGTTCCTTGGTTCCGGTCAGGTTGCTGTGGTTAGTAAAATGGAGAAAAGGAATTATGTCGGTTTTGAAATTGTCAAAGAATATTTTGATTTTATCAATGAGCGATTAGACAAAAATTTATATCGAATAAAAGACAACCAAAAAAATTATTCACAACAATATGTAGAACCATTAACACTATTTGATAAACCTACAAAATATGAACACAAAAATAAATAACGAAAAAATTTCAAGTTATCTAAATAATATTCCATCCAAGTGGAACGCAAAAAAAGTAATCTTGGAAATGATGGAAAATGATTATCCGCATTGGAAACAAATGGAATGGATTGGTTTTTATTTTCAATATCTTTGTGAAAAATATTTGAAAGACATTTTTGAATTTCAAACACCTAAATATGGGAATGTTTCGTTTGATGGATTTTACAAAATACCTTTTGATTTCAAAGCCCACGTAATAAATACAAGCAGCCATCAAATTATTGTAAATGATAGCGAGGCAATTTCAAATGCAATCAAAGAGTATGGGGAAGTTGGTTTAATATTAGCATTAGGAAAAGTAGAATATAACGATGAAGAAAGAACTTTTCAAAAATGGCACGAAGAAATGAAAGGCGGCTTGTCCAAATATTCAGAGGAGAGGATTAAGCGTGGCGCTTGGTCAAGATTAAGAAAAGTGAATTTTGATTTACAACAAATTTCCCTTATCCAAATAACTGATAAAACTCTTGTTAAATGCGGTGTGTTTCAAGAGGACTTCAGAAACTCAGACGGAAGACCGAGAAGACAAAAAGTATTGCTTGATTTGGAAAAAATTGATGAAGAATTAATACAAACAATAGAATTTTGAGAAGGCAACTGCCGCTAACTAAAATATTGCCGACAATTTTTTTTGCGGGTTTTAGTGCGGGAAGAAAGGGCAGTGCCATTAACTCCCGCAAAAAAAAACTGCGGCAATATTCTGCCCGTCAGAATGTCTAAAAACCTAAAATTTCGCCGTTCTTAACAAAAAAAGGAAAGTTATTAACAATCAGCAATTTAAGTAGCAAAATATTTGTTTATGTCAATATTTTTGCCAATTTCGCTGTATGAAATTTATAAAAGGACTCTTTACTAGAGCCCTTCATTACTGTATAAAATTAATCCTATCGCTAATAAGTTGCTCCTCAGCAGAGCTTATGTCCTTTTCGGATTAATGCCGATAAGATAATAATATTTTTTGGGGTCTAATTAGTGTCTGTTCGTAAAGTTATAAACAATTGATTGTTAATAACTTGTAT
>CAZZDX010000394.1:0-2245 GCA_964653185.1 uncultured Bacteroidales bacterium | reverse complement strand
AACATTAAATTATTATTTCTGTTTCTAAACCACACGATACAATCGTGCGGGAGCGAGGTATATTTCTAATTCTATCATTTTATTCTACTTAGCGAAGCGATCTCACGAAGTAATTATTCAGGATCAATTTTTTAAACTACAAATATATAAATTTGGTATAAATACAAAAAAAGGAATGTATATACATTCCTTTTTTATTAAAATTTCATAATTATCCAACTACAAAAATACCAAAACACTAATCTCGTCATATTAAATAAAATAAGACAGATTTGAGTTCAAAAAAATATTTTCAATACTCAAAAAAAAATTATTAACCTTTACCTTGACCAGCTTTTACTTTAGGTTTCATTTCTTTTCTTGCTTGAACTGCTTTTGGCAAAGGTTTATTTGATTTTTGAGCTTGATTTTGTGCTGCTCTGGCTTTAGCTTCGGCTTCAGCTATAGCAATAGAATCTAATTTTGCTTTTTGTGCTGCGGCAAATGTAATTGAATCAATCTTTGCTTGTTGAGCAATAGAATCTGCTATAGCAATAGAATCTTGTTTTGCTTTTTCAGCTTTTTCTTTTGCACTTGGACCACAGGCAACAAGTGCTACAATCCCTACTAATAATGACAATGACAATAATTTTTTCATAATCTTTTTCTAATAATTTTAATTAATAATATAATAATTTTGATTTATGAATGCAAAAATAAAATAATTTTTTTAAAAAAAAACAAAAAAAGATTTTTTTTTAAAAAAAATTATACCTTTGCACTGTTTTTTGTATTTATAAAAAAATAAATCAAAGAATTAAACTAAATAATTAATTATTAACTAAAAAAAACTAAATTATGAAGAAAAAAATTTTATTAACAATTGCTTCTGTATCATTTATTTTTATTACCGGAGCATTTTTGCTTTCATCTTGTAATCCAGATGATACAACAGCACCTGTTATCACTCTTAACGGGAATAACCCTATGACAGTTGTATTAAACACTGATTATATTGATCCTGGTGCTACAGCAACAGATGATGAAGACGGTGATATGACACTTACTAGTACTACTACAGTAAATCCAGATTTAAAAGGAATTTATACAACAACCTTTTCTGCAACAGATGCTGCAGGGAATCAGGCATCTAAAACAAGAACAGTTAATGTTGTTAATGAAGCAGATTATTTGGCTGGTTCTTATAGTGTAGTAGATGAAATTCCTGGTGGCACTTATCCTTATACTGATCAAATTTCACCAGATTATGAAACTAATAATAAAGTTTCGGTAACAAAATTTGCTTGTTATCAAAATGGTGCCGTTTATTTTAACATAAATGGAACATCAGTTATACTTCCTCTTCAAACTGTACATTGTGGTACTTCTCCTGATATTTATGACCGTGCATTTTCAGGGAGTGGCACTATCAGTGGTACAACTATAACAATTAATTATACTGAAGATACTGAAGGTCAAACAGTACTTGGCACAGAAACTTATACAAAGCAATAATAATTTGTTTAAAATATAAAATTTGTAAAAAAAAGAGATACTTTTTTGTAAGTATCTCTTTTTTTTTTGTATCTTTGCATTCTAAAGTTTTGGTAAAAATTTTAAAAAAATGAGCACAAATGAAATAAAAGGAAGATTACATGAAGGTATTGAGAATATAGATAACTATGAATTCTTAATGACCATTAAAGATTTGATAGAACATAAATATCAACCGGTAGCTTCTCCAAAATTAACTGAATGGCAATTAAAAAGAATTAAAGAATCAGAAGAACAAATTGAAAATGGAGAATTCTTAACTGATCAACAGGTTGATAAAATAATTGACAAATGGTTGGAAGAATAATTTGGTCAAAAAATGCACTAAAAGACAAAGTGCAGATATTAGATTACTGGCACAAAAGAATTGGGACTAAAACTTATTCCAAAAAACTTAATAAGCAATTACGATATGCAGTAAAAGGACTTAAAAATTTTCCTGAAATGGGAAGACAACTTGAAAATACTGACTTAAGATTCCTGGTTAAAGAATATTACCAAATTTTTTATAAATATTCAAAAAACGAAATTAGAATACTTCATATTTGGGATAGCAGACGTAACCCAGAAGATTTAATAATTGAAGAATGAGGATACTATTTAACAATAGCGACTATATCCAATGCAATGTCCGGTGAAGTGATACTATAAATTTACGTAACCGTTCACAGTTTAAAATTTAATAACTCTATATATTATAGTATAAATTAAA
>CAZZDX010000393.1:0-2249 GCA_964653185.1 uncultured Bacteroidales bacterium | reverse complement strand
TATATAAGACAGCCCTGTTCCCTCAAAAAACAGGCGAACTCACTATTGCTCCTCTGGAAATAGAATGTATAGCTCAAATAAAAACTGAAAATAAACGTAGAAGGTCCAATGACCCATTTGAAAATTTCTTTGGTAATTCATTCTTCAACACATATACAAATGTAAAAAAAGACGTTAAGTCCAATAGTATCACTATTAATGTCCGACCTCTGCCAACACAAAACAAACCTGCTGACTTTAACGGCGCTGTAGGCAACTTTTCTCTAAAATCAAATATTGATAAAACAAACTCCAAGACCAATGAACCCATAACGCTTAAATTTACTATCTCAGGCAGAGGAAATATTAAACTTATTACTCAACCTGATATTGATTTTCCTCCTGACTTTGAGATCTATGATCCCAAAATAACTGATAATATCTCTACTTCCAATGCAGGAATTAGTGGCTCAAAGACCTTTGAATACCTTGTTATACCACGAAATCCAGGTAAATATACAATTAAACCTGTAAAATTTAGCTTCTTTGACCTGAATTCAAAAAAATATAAAACTCTATCATCTCCTGAATATGATATTAATATAGAAAAAGGAGCAAATACACAATCTAATGTCGTCTTTACAGGTACTAACAAACAGGATATTAAATATATAGGAAAAGATATAAGATTTATCAAAACAACACCTTTTATGCTTCACCAAAAAGGAGTGTTTTTCTTTGGCTCATTACTGTTCTATCTGCTAATGCTTTTGCCTTTTATCATTTTTATTATAATAATTATTATATGGCGAAAACATATAAAACAAAGAAGTAATATTGCTTTAATGAAAAATAAAAAAGCTACTAAAATTGCACGAAAACGACTTAAAAAAGCATATTCTTTTCTTAAAGAAAACAATAAAGTCGCCTTTTATAATGAAATATCATCAGCACTATGGGGATATCTTAGCGATAAACTTATTATACCTGTATCAGAACTATCTGTTGATAACATAAAAGATGTTTTGTTAAAGAAAAATATTAAGAAAGATATTATTGAAAATTTTACTCTTACATTAAACGACTGTGAATTTGCACGATTTGCACCGGGAGATACTTCTTCTGCTATGAGTAATATCTATAATCAAGCTATTAGCACTATTGCTAAAATTGAAAAACAACTGAAATAATAAATAAAGTATTTAAAATAATCTTGGCGTCTTTGCGTGAAAAAAAATACAAACAAATGAAAATATATATTCTTATCCCTTTATTCTTAATACTCACATTGCAAATAAATGCAAAAGTAACCGGTAACAATACTCAAAATCCGATTCCAAACAATGTTAATGATACATTAAAAAACACAGATAAAGATACTTCATACCGTGTCAGGCATTTGACTGATATAATTAGCGATAAATCTCTAAATGCTGATAATAATACCCTCATAAAAAAAGCAAACAATGAATATAAAAAAGAAAACTATAATAATGCTATTAGTTTATACTCGCAGGTTATAAAAAATGGATACGAATGCTATGGACTATATTACAACACTGGAAACTCTTATTTTAAAATTGATGACATACCATCTGCTATCCTTTATTATGAAAAAGCCAAAAAATTAAATCCAAATAATGACGACATCAACTTTAACATAAAAATAGCAAATACTAAACTTATTGATAAAATTGAACCAATACCGGAACTCTTTTTAAAACAATGGTGGAAAAAACTTCTTAACCTGTTTCCTGCAGATATATGGGCAAAAATTACAATAATAATTTTCTCTCTCTTTTTTGTTCTGTTTACTATCTATTTATTATCTAAAATAATAACTCTTAAAAAAATATCATTCTGGCTTGCTGTTGTCTGTTTTGTCTTAACTATCATAACATATCTGTTTGCCAACAAGCAATATAATTTAACTAATAATGAAAAAACAGCAATTATATTTACTCCAACATTAACAGTAAAAAGCTCACCAAACAATAACAGTAAAGACCTGTTTATTATCCATGAAGGAATGAAAGTAAATATCATTGACAAAGTCGGCAGCTGGTATGAAATTAAAATAGCCAACGGAAGTATTGGCTGGATAGAAAAATCTAATGCTAAAATTATATGACAAAAATGGGTATAATGCCCCATATTATTAACGTAATTATTTCCATTTTAATTTTATTATGAGATTTACAAATTCTTATGGTGGGTTCTGACGGCAGTTTGTCTAAAAACCTCTGCTTTTATTAATATTTTGCTCAAAA
>CAZZDX010000392.1:0-2286 GCA_964653185.1 uncultured Bacteroidales bacterium | reverse complement strand
TGTAGTAGATTTTAAAAAAAAGATATGTAATAGGATAGCAGATGAGAACACAATTTTATTACTTGACAAAAATGCTAACAAACAAGCAATAAAGACTTCTTTATATGCTATGGTAAGCTGTATGACAGGAGATGACATAGCAATATTATACTTAAGCGGGCATGGTATCAAAACAATTTATGACAAAAAATTATGCGAAGCATTTGTTCCATTTGACGCCATTGATGAGAACGGGGACATTGACCCTGATAAGTTTATGATTGACCTTGAATTTAACCATATATTTAAAAAAATACCTAAAGAGGGGATGTTGTTAATGATAGGGGATTATTGCCACAGTGGAGATTCACATAAAAAATTTAATTTAATTCCTAAAAGCGTTACGCTTCCTGAAATACAGGTGATGATAAATGAGATAATAGCCAAGACGTCAAATTCAGAATTAAGACACAGGACTATTGAAGAAGCACCTGTTGTATTAATATCTGCCTGCCAGCCTGATGAAACAGCAATGGACAGCCTTGTATTAAAAAATGGAGTGCTAACATATTATTTAATAGAAAGTATATTGTCGTACCCATTGCCCGTCAGACCAACTATAAGGCAAATTTTCAACGACACAACAATAAAAATTAAAAACAATCATTTTTATCAAAATCCAGGGCTTTATGGAGTGGGGGAATTATTTGATAAAAGTTTTTGTTAATAATTTTTTAATAGCTTGTTATATATAATTTTTTATTTTTGCATTAAATAAATATATTTATTAATTAAAATTAAAGTGTATGAAAAAGTTATCAATTTTAGTAATGTTGTTTTTGTTTATCGGAATGATAAACATACAGGCACAAACAGTAATCAAAGACAGGGCGTTATATTCGCCTACAGTAATTAAAAAAGACCTTACGATTCCGGCTGCAAATAAGTTTACGGAGCTTTCGTTTGCAATCTTTAACTACACCTCAATACAGATTGAGGGGGATAATTATTATCTTTCGCCTGTGTCAGGCGTATGGGGAATAGTTAAATCTTATGGAGTAGAGACAGAAACCCTTAAGACTACTAATGCGTATTTTGGTGTTGGCATAGGAACAGCTTTTGCTCCATTTAATTTTACAGGGGATGTACAACTGCAAACAGGCAAGACCCCATTGACATTAAATTTTATAGGAGGGTATCAGGTGTTTTCTGCCACAATAGGTTATGACTGTATTAACAAGAGAATATTGTTAGGAGCAGGAATAAAAATTTCTTTTATAGATGTTTTGAAGCATAAAGTCATTTAAAACATTAAGTGCTGACTGCTACAACCGAATGTCGCCTTCAGGGCGTTTTAATTTTAGAATTAATTAGGTTGATGTGGATTAGACCCCTTGCAAAAGGGGTTTTTTGTTTAATATGGCGTTGTTTTATATAGTGGTTAGTATTACACTCCACTTTGGCATAAAATTGCAATAGCGGGCTTTATTTTGCGTTTTAGAAGTTTATAGTGGTTTGTTGTAGATAAGGTTTAATTCTTTTCTCTGCTATGTCTATATACTCCTGATTTAATTCTATCCCGATAAAGTTTTTGTTTTGTTTCAATGCTACTATACCCCCTTCGGATAGGTGTAATAATACTCCTCTTTTTCTTCTTCTTCGTCAAAGTAACGATTATATTTATCTTTTGGAACTACCTGTCCTTGTCTTTCCAATTCGTTTTCTATGCTGTCAATAATCTCTCTGATAGCATATTGTTTATAATTAAAGTGTCCTCCTGACATATTGTTAAGGTTTAATACTAATCGATAAATTACTAAATATATAATATATACAACAACATATAATTATTACACTTAAACAACTGTTAAATACTACAAAGTTATCTTTATCACTTGATATTGCATTATAATAACATAAAAATAAATTAAGAATACATATCACTAACAATATTACTACTACCAAAAATGTTATCATATTTTTTAAGTTTAAGGTTTAATTTTTTCCTGTAATATAAAGTCCAATTTCAATTCAGAGCGTATCTGCTCCTTCATTTGTTTTTCTGTTGTGGTATAAGGTATGACAAGTGCAGGTTCGCACTTAACTTTTCCTACTACAACATTTTTGTATATTATTTTTATTTTCAATAATCGCATAATTCTTGTATTAAATAAAAAAAGCAGGACTAACCCGTAGCCCCGCCACACTAATTAAACCTCACTCTTTATGAAAAAACTTGTCAAAAGTAATTATAATTTTCATTCGCTGTTAAATTATTTTGTTAAATCTTTTTCTAAATGACGTTTA
>CAZZDX010000391.1:0-2300 GCA_964653185.1 uncultured Bacteroidales bacterium | reverse complement strand
ACGAATATAAAGACATAATAATTGATGAGTTCAGTATAAAAAGGTAAAAAAGTACGTCATTGCGAGGAGCGAAGCGACGAAGCAATCTCTCCCAATTTGCAACAGATTGCTTCGCCTTCGGCTCGCAATGACGAAAGCACCCTTTTTATACTGGACTCATTGATAGTTTACATAAAGACCACACGATACAATCGTGCGGTAGCCGGGAGCAAATGGCATTAAACAAATGATTATTAAAATAATGATAAATTAGTTCCCATTAACATCTAATTTTTCAAAAACTGAATTTTGACTTTTAAATTCAGGGACAATTTCTTTCATCTTCTTAACTATCTTAAAATTATCTTTATGAATTTTAAGTAAACTTATTAAAGTGTCTATATTTTCAGAAACAGTTCCTAATTCATACTCTTTAACCTTTGCTATCATTATTTTTTGATAATGAGTAGGAATAGTATTTTCCTGATCATTAAGAAGTTCTTCATAAAGTTTTTCTCCGGGACGCAATCCTGTATAAACTATTGAGATATCTTTGCCCAGAGTTAATCCTGATAGCTTAATCATTTTTTTTGCGACATCTACAATTTTTACAGATTTGCCCATATCAAAGATAAATATCTCTCCGCCTTTGCCTATACTACCAGCTTCTAATACCAACTGACAAGCTTCGGGTATAGTCATAAAATAACGTGTAACTTCAGGATGCGTAATGGTTATTGGTCCGCCTTTATCTATCTGTTTTTTAAAAAGCGGTATTACCGAACCATTTGAACCTAATACATTACCAAATCGTGTTGTAATAAAACGAGTTATATTTTTTTGATTTAATGATTGTATATAAATTTCAGATATTCTTTTTGAAGCTCCCATAACATTTGTCGGATTCACAGCTTTATCCGTAGAAATCATTACAAATTTTTTTACTTTATGTTCAATGGCAAGGTCTGCAATTATTTTAGTGCCTTCTATATTAGTAAAGACAGCTTCATAAGGATTGTTTTCCATCATTGGCACATGTTTGTATGCTGCTGCATGATATATAATATCCGGTTTAAAATTTTCAAACACAGTTTGCATTCTAAGTTTATTACGAATATCACATAAGACAATCTCAAAATTACTACTATGATATTTTTCAAAAAGTTCTAATTCTATATTATACAATTCTGACTCTGCCTGATCAAGAAGAATTAATTTATTAAAAGGAAAAGTTGCAATCTGTCTTACTAATTCACTACCTATTGAACCGGCAGCACCTGTTATCAGAACATTTTTACCTATAAATTCTTTTCTAATCTGTTGTTTGTTAATTTTAATAACATCTCGCTCAAGCAGGTCCTCTATATTAATCTTTTTTATCTGTTTAAAACTTAACTCTCCATTAATCCATTTGCTTACTTCCGGGACATTTAAGACCTTTGTATTATATGATAAGCATGTCTCTATAATTTCTTTTTTTCTTTCCGGATTTAATTTTTGTATTGACAGGATAATATGAGCAACAGTATTGGTCTTAAGAAGTTCTTCAAGTTTATCTGAACCATAAATAGTAATACCTTCAAGTTTTTTACCTATCTTTTTAGAATTATTATCAATAAATGCAAGGACTTTATATTTTGTGCCTGCATCTCTTTCCAATGCTCTCTTGGCAAAAATTCCTGATTCGCCTGCCCCAAAAATAATCACATTCCTTTTTTGTTTTGTAGTATTATAAATCTCTAAATATGTTGTCTTTACAAGTATCCTAAATCCAATCAATGCAAGTGTAGTAGCAATAAAATCAATTATAATTATTGAAAATGGAATAAAAAATTTACCATTTATCAAATAAAAAGTTATAATATTGGTTATGCTAAAAAGTACACTTCCCAAAAGTATGACAATAAAAATACGAACAACATCACCGGTAGCTGTATAGCGAATAATACCCGCATAGGTCTTAGCTATTACAAAACTTATAACTCTTACTAAAAGTATAAATAACAATACATTAGGCAAAGTATCAAGTTCTGTTTGCGGAATAGAAAAATTAAATCTCAGTAAATAAGCAAGTATTACAGAAGATATACAAATTACTATATCTATAAGAAATATTAACCAACGTGGTGTGTTTTGTTTTGTAAATAGCATCTCTTAAAAACTAAATTTTAAATTAAACTCCAAATTTACATAAAATAAATTTAAAATGACTAAAATTTCACCCTATTAGATAATTTTCTATCTAACGTGATAAAAATGCTTATGAATAATTAGTGTCTGTTCGTAATGTCGTCATTTTTAAAAAAGTACACAAAAATTTT
>CAZZDX010000390.1:0-2308 GCA_964653185.1 uncultured Bacteroidales bacterium | reverse complement strand
TTTTTAACAAGATAAAATTAAAAATTAAAAAATTCATAACTCACATTTCATCAGGCAACTGCCTGTCAATATAAATAATTCATAATTATTTTTGAGCATGAATGTTTCATATAAGGATTATACAACAATTTATTTCGTTAATATATCAACACCGGTTTCGGTAACAGCAAGCGTATGTTCCCATTGTGCAGATAAAGAGCCGTCTTTTGTAACAGCAGTCCATCCATCTGATAATATTACGGCTTTATATTTTCCTTCGTTAATCATAGGTTCTATTGTAAATACCATACCGGGAAGCAATAAAACACCTTTATTTCTTTTTTTAAAATGATCTACTTGTGGGTCTGTATGAAATTCCAATCCTACACCATGTCCGCAATAGCTACGGACAACAGAAAATCCGTTTTTATTGGCATGTTTTTCTATTACTCTACCAACATCATTAAGGTCAGCAAAGGGTTTTACCTGTTGTATTCCTAAATAAAGACATTCTTTTGCAATATGAATTAAATTTTTTGCTTTTTGTGATACATCACCTATTTCATACATTCTGCTGGCATCTCCATAATATCCATTAAGAATACATGTTACATCAACATTTATTATATCACCTTGTTTTAATATAGTATTATCAGGTATTCCATGACAAATAACATTATTCACAGAAGTACAAACACTTTTTGGAAATCCTTCATAATTAAGAGGAGCTGGTATAGCATTATTTTGTATAGTGTATTCATGCACCCATTCGTTTATTTGATTTGTTGTTATTCCTGCTTTAATACGTTCTCCAACTATATCTAAAATTTTTTTTGTAAGTTGAGAACTTGCCCTTATACCTTCAATTTCTTCTTTGGTTCTTATAAGATTTGCCGAAAGAATAGTAAATCCCTTTTTTTTGTAAGATTCCAATATATTTTTATCTGTTAACATATCATCTCATCCTTTATATATACCCTGCTCGGTAATAATTTGATCTAATTTATGTAATATAAATAATTACAATTTTACCTGTTATTGTCATTAATTGTCATTAGTAGTCATTAACAATAAATGACGGCGAAGCCAAATGACAACAAATGACAGCGAAGCTAAATGACAAATTATTGGGCGCAAAATATAACCACTCAAAGTATATTATTAAAAAAAAAATTATAAAATTCTAAATAATAAGATTTTTTTTCAATTTCCTTACATAGAACTTATTATCTCCATATATAGTTTCTATAATATCACCTTTTTTTATTAATTTATCAATAACAGTCCAGTTAGCTTTCGCCTTTTTCAAAAATTCTTTTATAGCATCTTCTCTCATTGGATGAACTGATATAATACTTAATATATCTTGTTCTGCATTTCCTGTAAAAGCAAAAGCATTTCCTTCATAATCAACTGTGCATTCTACATTTAATCCTTTTTTATAAAAAATATTATATGCTATATTTATATTATGTTCTGATGCCGGTTTTACAGATTTTAATGCAGGCGGTCTTATAGGAGTAGATATGTAACTTTTGTTTGGTTTTATTTCTGATATAAAAGTTGCTATTTTGTTTAATTCCTCAGTATCATCATTAATACCATTAACGAGCATTGTCTCTGTAACCAGTTCTCCTTTAAAATTTTTTGCAAAATCCAATATGCCTTTTTTTATTGCAGATAAATTTAACTTACCAAAAGGTCTGTCTATTTTTTTCCATATATTTTCAGTTACAGCATCAACTTTTATAGATACCCAGTCGGCTTTACATAAATCATCTCTAACTTCTTTATCACAAATTAAAGAAGAATTTGTAATTATAGCTATTTTTATATTTAAAGGTCTTATCAAATCTATTATCTTTCCTAAATTTTTGTCTAATGTTGGCTCTCCATCAGGGACAAAAGACAGATAATCTATTTTTTCATTTCTTGCTTTTAACTTTTTTACTTTATATTCTATTTCTTGTTTTATCTCTTCGGCTTTATAAAATTTCTCTCTGTTAGTTTGCATCTTTAAAGTATTGCCAAGCTGACAATAGATGCATGAATAAGTACAAATTTTAGGTGGAATATGGTTTATGCCCAAACTTTTTCCTAATCTTCTTGAAGGAATAGGTCCAAATACTTTCATGTATTTATATTTTTATATTGTGTTCATATTCAGTTATTTCTAGCTTTTAGCTATTGGCATTTAACTTTTGGCTATTATTTTTTTAATAGTTAACAGCCAACAGTTAATGGTATATATAATTATTCCCTTCAGTCGGTCGTCTGATTGTAAATTCCGTATTTATCCCTTAGGTTTGCAAATTAAATTTTAATAAAT
>CAZZDX010000389.1:0-2316 GCA_964653185.1 uncultured Bacteroidales bacterium | reverse complement strand
TCCTTTGGTTACTTTGGTAGATCTGCCCGGTTATCTTCCCGGAGTAGATCAGGAACATGGAGGTGTTATAAGACATGGTGCTAAAGTTTTGTTTGCTTATTCCGAGGCAACAGTTCCTAAATTAACTGTGATTCTTAGAAAAGCTTATGGCGGAGGATATATTGCAATGAGTTCGCACCATTTAAGAGCTGACTTTGTTTTTGCTTGGCCAACAGCTGAGATTGCTGTTATGGGTCCTGAAGGAGCAGCAAATATAATTTTTAGAAAAGAGATAAAAGATGCTAAAAATCCGGAAGAATTCAGAAAGCAAAAAATAAAAGAATACAAGAAAAAATTTGCAAATCCTTATGTGGCCGCTGCTTATGGATATGTTGATGCTGTTATAGAACCTAATCAAACAAGAAAATTTTTAATAAATGCTCTTGAAATATCTGCTAATAAAGAGGAGATACTTCCAACAAAAAAACATGCTATTCCTCCATTTTAGACCGATAATTAGCAAAATACAAAAAAAAGTATCAGTTAAATGCTGACTGATATAGTAATCAGTAAGTTAACCCATTGGTTCGCCTCAGAAGGACTTAAATTTTTTAGTATAATTAAATATAATAAATAATATTTTTTTAACAATAAAAATATCTATTATGGAAGAAAATAATAACCCCCCCCATTTTCATACTTTAACAACAGAAAATGGTAAATACAAAACATATTTAACTAAAAAATTTTTGTTACGTAAACCATATAAACCAAAAAATTTTAAAAAATTTCTTTCTTTTATTTCCGGGAAGATTACAATAATATACATAAAAAAAGGAGACAAAGTAAAAGCGGGAAATAAGCTTCTATCTTTGGAAGCAATGAAAATGAAAAATGAAATCCTTTCACCAGTTGATGGAATAATAAAATCTGTTAATGTTAAACCAAATGAATTGGTCTCTAAAGGACAGCTACTAATAGAATTTGAATAGATGTTTTTTATGTGTTTTTCAAACCATTTTTATTGTATAAAATAATTTTTTGCCGATATACTTTTAAGTTATGCAAAATAATAGATTTTTAAACAAAATTATTTGTGCAGATACTTTAAAAATCTTACCTGAAATTGAAAGTAATTCAATTGATGTTGTTTTAACAGACCCACCATATTTTTTAGATAAACTTGATAATAACTGGGATTACAACAAGGTCTCTAATAAGAATAACCAGCACACAATTAAATCGCTTCCTGCTGGTATGAAGTTTGACAGAGAACAGGGTAAAAGATTTTATAAATGGTATATAGAAATTTCAAAAGAAATTTTTAGAATTTTAAAGCCAGGCGGTTTTTTCTTTTCATTTTCCAGTCCAAGGATTTATCACAGAATGGCTTCTGCAATAGATGATGCAGGATTTGAAATCAGAGATACTTTTATGTGGCTTTACACTCAAAACCAAGCAAAGGCAATGAGTGTCAATCATTTTATAAAAAAAATGAATGTGGATGAAAAGACGAAAGAAAAAATAAAAACCAAACTAAACAGCTGGAAAACACCACAAATAAAATCTTGTTTTGAACCAATTGCAATGGCTCAAAAGCCAACTAATAAAACATATTTAAAGAATATGATAGAACATGAAGTGGGTTTATTTAACACAAATGTTAAAATTGGTGATAATATGTATCCTGCAAATGTTTTTACAATAGAAAATATAAATGAGTTAATAGATAAAACATTTCTTTTGCATAAGCCAACAAAAAAAGAGAAAGGCGAATATAATGACCATAAGACCGTAAAACCTTTGGCTATTTGTGAGTATTTAATTAAATTATCTGCTTTTTCAAAAAATGCCATTATACTTGATCCTTTTGTGGGAAGCGGAACAACAGCTGTTGCTGCAAAAAAGTTAGGTAAAAACTATATTGGTATTGACTCTAATAAAAAATATGTAAAAATTTCTGAGAAGAGATTGAGAGATTGTAAAAAAACAACTTATCTATTTTGATTTTTTTTTGCCATTTTTTTTGTTACAAACCCTAAGTGTTTATAATTTTTGTGGAAATATATAATAATATAACAGTTTAACAATTTACTTTGTTGTAAAAATTCTACTTTTTTAAAAAGTCCAAAAATATGAATAAAGATGTAAAATATAAAGACCTTGGACTCATTGAATATAAGAAAGCATGGGATGAGCAAGAAGTTTTATTTAAAAAGATAATAGACATTAAATCATCAAATTCAAATTTTGCTGAAGACAAGCAAAGACCTACGGATAATTATTTGTTTTTTTGTGAACATCTTAATTTATTGAACTTCATTTTAATTTTGATCC
>CAZZDX010000388.1:0-2320 GCA_964653185.1 uncultured Bacteroidales bacterium | reverse complement strand
TGGCTTCCGGCATTTATTACTGCATTTTGGAAACAAAAGACCACAGAAGGCATATTAAGTTGGTGAAGATGTAAAATTGTATATTTTGGGTAGAATTTAAACCTGATTTTACAGGGCATAATTTAGCATAAAAAATTATGAACTTAAAAACCGTCAGACAATTCAATGGTTTAAAATATATAACTTTATATACAGGCATTAATTATATACCGGCAGGAATGAATAATTTATAGAATAATACATCATTTGTTCAGTAAAATTTTCAGGATATATAATTTTAACATCTGTAATTTTATTATTTTTGAAAACAGGTATTAATTGTGGATTTATAAATATGCTATAAGGAGCTATATTTAATTTTTTCCAACGTTTTTTTACTTCTTTCTGTAAACCAATATCCGGTTTAACGCCATAATTTTCTACCAGATTTTTACCTGCCTGATAATCTCCTTCTGACTTTATACGTTGGACTTCGTGTAATAACAGTCCAAATATTTTTCTTAGTTTTTCATAATCATTTATAATAAAATATGTTTTATGATTTTTTATAATTTTAGCAATAATTTTTTCTTTAAATCCTTTTTCAAAAGCCCATTTAGCAATAATTTGACGGTTACGCATGTGAGATTCTTCTATATTTTTGCCTGTTTCAAGTTTTACAAGTTGTGTCATTAATCCATTTCTTATATATCCGGAATATTCTACTTTTCCCACATCTATTGTTGGCATAATTCCTAAGTCAATCAGTTTAGGGTCTAATATATAATAAAGAGCCATAAGGTCAGCTCTTGCTTCTTCCAGTGTAGAAGCATAATTTTTTAATGTTTCATTTGGCTCGGCAACATTTTTTTTCAGTTGTCCGGAGCCATGACCTATTATCTCGTGCAAATTTGTATGTATATTACTTGCCAAAGCTCCATATTTTTTTGATAGTTTTATTTTTTGTTTTGAAAAGGCAAATTCTTCAATGGCGCCACTATTTTTGGCAACCTGCTCATAAGCATCAACAATATTTTGTAATGATACGGATTTAGAACCATATTTTTTTCTAATCCATTCTGCATTAGGCAGGTTTATCCCGATAGGAGTTGAAGGAGAGCAGTCACCCGATTCAATGACAACATTAATAGCTTTAGCAGTAACACCTGTTACTTTTTTCTTTTTATATTCATCATTTATTGGTGCATTATCCTCAAACCATTGGGCATATTTACTGATTAATTCTGTTTTTTTTTTTGTTTTTATATCACGAATAGAGACAACTGACTCAAAAGTTCCCCGTTTACCTAAAGCATCGCCATAAACCTCAATAAAACCATTTACAACATCAATAAACGACTCAGTATCTTTTAACCATAAAATGTTATATTGGTCAAAGGTCTCAAGGTTTCCTGTTTCATAAAATTCAATAAGTTTTAATAAAGCATTTTTTTGTGAATTATTTTCTGTAAGTTTTACAGATTTTTTGAGCCAAAAAACAATTTTTTTTATCGCTTGTGAATACATTCCATCAACTTTCCAAATTTTTTCTTCAATTTTTCCGTCTTTTTTTATCATTTTGGAATTTAATCCATAAGAGACAGGGTTGGTATTGTGTTTTTTATCTGTTTTGGACAAATTGCTATAATATTCCTCAACTTGTTTTTGTGTTATATTTTCATAAAAGTTATTAGCAGAATTTTTTATTATATCACAATTAGGGTCAAGGACAACTCTTTTTTTATCAATATCAGGATTAAAGATAATTTGGATTAAATCATCAGTAGTTTTGCTTTTCAGAATCGGAAATTTATTTTTATCTGAATTTTTTATAAGTTCAATAAAATATTTTTTTGTAAATTTAGGTAATATTTTATCCATTGAACAATGATGGTGTATTCCGTTAGATGCCCAAATTCTTTTGGTATATAATAAAAATTTCTTAAAATTTTGTGTGTCTCTGTTTCCTTTGTATGTATTGATGATATTTTCAAGGGTTTTTCTTATCAGGAGGTTATATTTGTAATTTTGGTCCCAGATTATATCTCTACCTGACAGAGCTGCCTGATAAAGACAATAGAGCATTTTTTTTTGCTTGACAGACAGTTTTTCAAATTCGGGTATTTTATATCTTAATACTCTAATATCGGCAAATTGTTCAGAAAGATATTTAAAATTTTTATCTGTGTTGCTGTTATCTGATTTATATTTCATTTGGTTATATTTTTGTATTTAGTTTACCCCGTTAGATATTTTGTTTTAAGTATTATTTTCTATCAATTTATCAATTATCTAACGGCAGTTTGTCTAAAAACCTCTGCTTTTATTAATATTTTGCTCA
>CAZZDX010000387.1:0-2329 GCA_964653185.1 uncultured Bacteroidales bacterium | reverse complement strand
AAATCTAAATTTAGATGTAAAGGACTATATGCTTGTAACAGTATTTATAAATGGTGAATATTGGGGAATATATACTATTAGGGACTACATGGATAAAAACTACATCACTTTAAAATATAATATTAATAAAGATAGTATAGATATTATAGAAGGCAATCATACTATTATTGAAGGAAGTATAAAAAATTTTGAAAAGTTAATCCTTTTTGTTAAAGATAGTGATATAACTATTCAGAAAAATTATGACTATATCAAAAGTCAAATAGATATAAAAAGCTATATAGACCATCAAATAACGCAAATATATTTTAACTGTACCTGTGATGATAATTACAGATTTTGGCGACCTGAAACGCCCAATGGTAAATGGAGATGGTTTATATATGATATGGGTACAGGAGCCCAAAATGCTGACCATAACACTCTAAAAGATTTTACCGCCAAAGAAAATGAAAGATATTATTATCCAAACTGGTCTGGATTTTTGTTCTCAAATCTACTCAAAAACAATGAATTCAAAAATCAATTTGTTAACAGATTCTTTTTTTTAATAAATACAACATTCTCTACTGACTCTATACTATATAAAATTGATGAATTTGAAAAATTATACGAGCCGGAAATAAAAAAGCAATTTGATAGATGGAATAATTATATAGATATTAAAAAAGTTGTAACCTTATTAAAACTAAACATTGATACTATTAACTCTGCGACTGATATATATATTTATTTCATATCACAATTAGAAGATTTTGCCAGAAAACGTCCTTATTATATGAAAAAAATTATAATGGAAGAATTTGACCTGAAAAATTATAATGATAAATAATCTCAGCAAGAAAACAATATTAATTGTATCTGCCTTAGGCAAATAATATATGATACAGAGTTTTCTTGTAAGTAATAAATAACTTTTATAAAGCTTTATTACGTTGTTCCAAAATTAAAAAATTACTATTATCAAATTTTTATATTTACAAAAAAAAATTACCATTAATTAATAAACATAATAATATAATCTATAATGAATTGTAAGAATATCACCATATTGCTTATACTTATATTTTTTATAAAATCTACACTCTATCCAAAAGATATTGTAATAAATAAATTTATGTCTTCAAACTCAAAAAGTATTAAAGATGAAAACAGCGATTATGAGGATTGGATAGTATCATATAATCTTAGAGAGATAGCAATTAATTTAAAAAACGATACTAATGACAAAGACAAGATAGTTGATTCTTTAATCTTTTCCCATAAACAAGGATTTTATACAAAGCCCTTTGAACTAAAAATTATAAATACCAGCCCTGACCATACTATTTATTATACTCTTGATGGAAGTATTCCTACAAAAAACTCTTTTGTTTATAAATATCCTGTAAAAATTAATTACAGATACAATGAACCAAATACTATATCTGATATAACTTTAATTCCTGATACATTTTTTAAAATATTTCCTTTTAAAAAAGAATTTACTGTTCCTATAGTTTCTAAAGCAACAGTTATAAGAGTTGCTGCCATAAAAGACAGCATACTTTCTAGTAAAGTATATACCTTTACTTTTTTTGTTGATACTAATATTTATTCAAAATACAGTACACCTGTTGTATCATTAGTTACTGATGCTAATAATTTATTTAATGAAGATACAGGAATTTATGTTTCGGGTAAATATTTTGATAAAAACAGTCCGTTAAAAACAGGGAACTATTATCAAAAGGGTAAAAACTGGGAGCGTAATGTTAATGTTACCTTATTCAAAAAGAATGGGGATATTGCATTTTCTCAAGGTGCCGGTATGAGAATACATGGGTATATGTCCAGAAAATTTCCTCAAAAATGTTTTCGCCTTTGTGCCAAAGAAAAATACAGGGAAGAATATTTCCAGTATAGATTATTTCCTCAAAAAGAGCAAAAAATATTCAAACGATTTATATTAAAAGCACCTCACGAAGGAAAATTTGCTCTTATTACAGATCCTCTAATTCACAATATTGTAAAAAATCTAAATTTAGATGTAAAGGACTATATGCTTGTAACAGTATTTATAAATGGTGAATATTGGGGAATATATACTATTAGGGACTACATGGATAAAAACTACATCACTTTAAAATATAATATTAATAAAGATAGTATAGATATTATAGAAGGCAATCATACTATTATTGAAGGAAGTATAAAAAATTTTGAAAAGTTAATCCTTTTTGTTAAAGATAGTGATATAACTATTCAGAAAAATTATGACTATATCAAAAGTCAAATAGATATAAAAAGCTATATAGACCATCAAATAACGCAAATATATTTTAACTGT
>CAZZDX010000386.1:0-2355 GCA_964653185.1 uncultured Bacteroidales bacterium | reverse complement strand
TTATTATCAAGGGTTCCATATCCTCTTGAAAAAGGAGATAAACTACGTGCTTTTAATCATATCAAATTTTTATCAAAAAAAAATGACATAATACTATGTGCTCTTAATGATTCTAAAATACACAAACAAGAAGCTGTTAATGCCTTAATGCCTTTTTGTAAATCCATATCAATAATAGACCTTTCAAAATTCAGTATTTTCATAAATATTATAAAAGCTTTGTTTACGGGAAAACCATTGCAGGTTGGATATTTTTACAGTAAAAAAACAAAGAGAAAAATTGACAAACTAATAAAAAAAACTAATCCGAATCATATATTTTGTCAGCTAATACGTGTTAGCGAATATGTTAAAAATTATAATATTTCAAAGACCCTTGACTATCAGGATGTTTTTTCAAAAGGCATAGAACGTAGAATAAAAGTATCACCATTTTATCTTAAACCATTTTTTAAACTTGAATATAACAGGTTAAAAAAATATGAAAATTATATATTCAAATATTTTGATAATAAGATAATAATTAGTATTCCTGACCGTGAGCTTATACCTCATCACGAGAGAGATAAGATAATAGTTATACCTAATGGCGTTGATACTGAATATTTTAGACCTGTTAATTGTAAAAAACAATATGATTTACTCTTTACAGGTAATATGGGCTATCCGCCAAATATTTTTGCTGCTGAATATTTGGTAAAAGAAATTCTTGATTATGTTTATAAAAAATATCCGAATATCAAGTTGCTTATTGCAGGTGCAAATCCAAGTAAAAAAATTCTTGCTCTTAAGTCAAAAAATGTTGATGTAGCCGGTTGGGTTAAAGATATGCGTGAATGTTATGCAAAGGCACGTGTTTTTGTTGCTCCTATGAAAATAGGGACAGGATTACAAAACAAACTTCTTGAAGCAATGGCAATGCAAATTCCTTGCATTACTTCTCCTCTTGCTAATCAATCTTTGGAAGCAAAACAAAATAAAGAAATATTAATTGCAAACACTGCAAAACAATATGCTGAGCATATATTCTTTTTACTTGAAAATGAGCAACAGGCAAAGAAAATAGCTTTAAATGCTTATAATATGATTTTGGAAAAATATAACTGGACTTTTTTAACTGATAAACTTGAAAAAGTTATAAAAGATTCAGGATAAAAAAGATAAAATTAATTATTATAGCAATTTAACCCAAATTTGACAATATAATTGAAATATTACCAAGTCGGTTTTAAATCTCTTCTATACTTGACAAAATTATCTCACACGATTTTTTAATCTCTTCTTCTTTAATGATAAGCGGAGGAGCAATTCTCATACAATTTGGAGCAAACAAAAAAGAATCAGTGATAACACCATTTTTCATACATCTCCTGATTACTTTATTACTTATCTCTGTGTTTTCAAATTCAACAGCAAGCATTAATCCTTTGCCTCTTACATCTTTTATCTTTGTATGTCTTAACAAATGTTTAAATAATTCTCCTTTATGATGAACATATTTATATATATTCTTTTCTGTTATAATCTTTAAACTTGCAAGTCCTGCTGCACAGCAAACAGGATGACCTCCAAAAGTTGTTATATGTCCAAGTACAGGATGATTTTTTAATGATGACATTATGTTTTTTGAAGAAATAAAAGCACCCAAAGGCATACCTCCGCCTAATGCTTTTGACAGGCAAAGAATGTCAGGAACAACATTAAATTGTTCAAAGGCAAAAAGTGTTCCTGTCCTGCCAAAGCCGGTTTGTGCTTCATCAAATATCAACAAGGTCTCTGTGTCATTACATTTTTTTCTGAGTTTTATCAGATAATCATTTTTAGGTAAGACAACTCCTGCTTCACCCTGAATTGGCTCTATAACAACGCAAGCAGTTTTATGTGTGATATTTTCAAGAGCATTGAAATTATTAAATTCAATAAATTTTATATCCGGCAATAAAGGACGAAAAGCTCTTTTTGCTCCTTCGTTACCTGTAATACTTAAAGCACCATGTGAACTTCCATGATAGGCATTTTTAAATGAAATAATTTCTGTTTTTTCTGTATATCTCTTAGCAAGTTTTAAAGCACCTTCTATAGATTCACTGCCGGAGTTAACAAAATATACAGAATCTAATTTATCAGGAAGATTGTCAGAAAGCATTTTTGCAAAATTAACTTGTGGCGACTGAATAAATTCACCGTAAGCCATAACATGTATATACTTATCTATCTGATTATTAATGGCTTGTATGACTTCTCTGTTTCTGTGTCCTAAATTATTAACTCCTATACCTGATATTAAATCAATATATTGTCTGCCTGTTTTGTCAAATAAATAAATACCATCTGCTTTTTTAATTTCAAAACTTA
>CAZZDX010000385.1:0-2379 GCA_964653185.1 uncultured Bacteroidales bacterium | reverse complement strand
TTGGTCATTTTGCATTGGGTATTGGTCATTTTTTAGGTCAATTAGGTCAATTAATAGAAGTCCCCTTAATATATGTTTAATGATACAAACAGTTATAAAATAATGAGCTGTGAACGGTTACAAATTTTTAAATTTCTTTTTTTAAGAATAATTAAAAAATATTATTTTTTACTCTATTTTTGTTGTAAAATTTTAGCTGACTAAAGTGAACTGATATATTGTCTGTAATTTCTAAATTTACCAACATAGAATGCCTATTATATTAACAAAACAAATAAACACAAATACGCTATTAGCCGTTTGGGAAATAACCGAGACCACTGATTATTTTTTATCAAAATTAATACTTGATAAAACAGAATCTGATATTTTTAAAAATTTTAAAAGCGATTTTCGTAGAAAACACTGGCTAAGTTATCGCTTGCTAATTAAAGAATTACTGAATTTAAAAATAAATCTTAATATTAGTTATGATAAATATAACAGACCTTATTTTACAAATTCTTCTTTAAATTTATCTGTATCACATTCAGGAAAATACTCTGCTGTAATTATTAGTAAAACACAAAAGACAGGAATTGATATTGAAAAAATCCATATCAGAATAAAAAGAATAACTGATAAATTTATGAGTAAGGAAGAACAAAACCAAATAAAACATTCAGATAAATTAGAATATTTATATATATACTGGTGTGCAAAAGAAGCTCTCTATAAACTATTTGAAAAGAAAAATATAATATTTAAAAAAAATATAATTATATCTCCGTTCATCTATAAAGAGACAGGATTTATTAAAGGAAAAATAAAAATAAATGATTTTGAACAAATCTATACCTTATCTTATAAAAAAATTGATGATTATATGTTGGTATATGTTGTAAATTAAAATTTATATACTTTGAGATGTTATATTTTGCACTTCGGCAAGCTCAGTAGAGCCGTAATAAATTACAGTCATTCATAGTCATTTGTTCGCTACGCTCACTGTCATTAGTTGTCATTTAATTTTGCTATTATTAATTGACATTAAGTATTTGAGCAATAATATATTCGTAGGCATTTTTAATTTTATCAGGTAACCGCCTGATTAGGCATTTCTTTGTTGTCATTTGGCTTCGCCGTCATTTATTGTTAATGACTATCAATGACTACTAATGACTACTAATGACAATTAATGACTATATATTAAAATTATAATTGTTTTCAGGCAACTGCCTGATAAATTAGCTCAAATTATTACGAAGCAGAGTATAACAAATCAAAAAAACCCAAACATAATTCTTTAAAAAAACTGTTACTTTGTAACTTTATTTGATTAAAGTTAATTTTAAATAATATGAAAAATAAATTAGTTGTTTATAATACATTAGGACGGAAAAAAGAATTGTTTAAACCTGTTAATCCTCCAAATGTAGGAATGTATGTATGTGGTCCAACGGTTTATGGTGATGCTCATATAGGACACGCACGACCTGCTGTTACTTTTGACCTGATTTTTCGCTATCTGAAACATCTTGGCTACAAAGTTAGATATGTAAGAAATATTACTGATGTCGGACATTTAGAAAACGATGCTGACCAAGGAGAAGACAAAATTGCAAAAAAAGCAAGATTAGAACAATTAGAACCAATGGAAATTGTTCAATATTATTCCTATCGGTTTCATATTAATATGGATCAATTAAATACTCTGCCACCAAGCATAGAACCATTAGCATCGGGACATGTAATTGAACAAATAGAAATGGTAAAAAAAATAGTTGATGCAGGATTTGCTTATATAGTTAATGGCTCTGTTTATTTTGATGTTGGAAAATATAACAAGGTCTATCATTATGGTAAATTATCAGGCAGAAATCTTGATGAATTAAGAGCCAACACCAGAACTTTGCAAATGCAAAGTGAAAAAAAACATAACTTTGATTTTGCGTTGTGGAAAAAAGCTCTGCCGGAACATATTATGCACTGGACTTCCCCTTGGAGTGAAGGATTTCCTGGCTGGCATATAGAATGTTCAACGATGAGTACTAAATACTTAGGAAAACATTTTGATATTCATGGCGGAGGAATGGATCTGATATTCCCTCATCACGAATGCGAAATAGCCCAATCACAGGCGGCTAACAAGACCGACCCTGTTAAATACTGGATTCATAATAATATGATTACTATTAACGGACAAAAAATGAGTAAATCTTTAAATAATTTTATTACTCTAAATGACTTGTTTTCCGGTAAAAATAAATCTCTATACAAAGCATATAATCCAATGACAGTTCGCTTTTTTATGCTGCAAGCTCATTACAGAAGTCCTCTTGACTTCTCAAACCAGGCCCTGCAAGCCGCTGAAAAAGGCATAGAAAAACTATTTAAAGG
>CAZZDX010000384.1:0-2404 GCA_964653185.1 uncultured Bacteroidales bacterium | reverse complement strand
ACAATGTTTCCAAATATGATGTATAATGTATAAGTTTTTGTATTTTTATATTGTTCTTTATTTTTTGCAAAGATATAAAATTTTTCAAATTAAAAAAATTGTTTTTTTAATTTGATATATCCAAATCATCTTTGGAATGTTCAAAAGCCAAAATATTTATATTGTATTTAAAATTTAACCCCAAAATTAGCATAAACAAAAGGCGCATCAGGGTAATTTTGGTATCTGAAATTTAAGGATGTGAAAAGGGTTTTTTCCGGTTCATACTGGAAGCCGACAATATAATATCGTTTATCATTGATATACTTTCCATATTTTAGTTCAGGAAATAAATATCCATAATCAGCTCTTACTAAAATTTTTAATTTTGAATTTAACGGTGAGGATAAAAGCTGGCGGGCTTTTCAAAGCACTGTCCAGTCCAATTTAACCGCTGTTTATTATTTATTGTTACTTTCATTTTAAAAATGTCTGCCCGCTTGTTTTTAGCGTTTGTTACCCAACGTAATTATTCTGTTTTAAATTCATCGTCAATTGCCATTACTAAAAAAAATCGACCCCGAGTGGTAAATAAATTAAATATTCTTAATCCTTAACGCAACGCACCGCAACGCCATACGACTTATTGATATAGTTATAGGCGACTGTTGAATCATCGAAACTCAGGCTGCGCACCCAAGCATTTGTAGCATCGTACTGAGTAGCGCTCCACAAGTTGCAGTAACTACCTAAATGGTAGAACACACCGTTACTGTTCCAGCGGTTGCCACCAGGCAAGCCTGAGAAACCGCTTTCGTTGGTTGCTCCTGTATTGGGTGAAGCCCAAAGCGTAGTGCAATTTTCTTTCATTTTGCCTCCTGCAACGAATGTTCCTCCCAAATAGGTTGTAAGTGTTGTCCACTCAGTATCGGTAGGTACATGCCATCCAGCGGGGGCTATATCATAACTGTCGTCCACTGCATACCAATTGTATAATCTTCCGTAAGTATTTATTGTATCGGTATTTGTTGTGTTGCTGTAGTTACAATAAGCCCCTGTTGTAAGATTGCTCCATTGTGAATTATCGGTTACATTGGGTATTGAGTCGCCATTACTGTATTTGATAGTTTTTAGATTTTCAGCCATCCAAACTTGAGTTCCTATTTGTACTACAGAATAGTTATTGTTATCGGCATCGGTACAAGCAATAAAATTAAACGTTACGGTCTGACTTAAAGTTGGCACAAGCATAAATATAGTACAGTAAACGCCACCTGAAAAACCTGAAAGTTTCAATCTATCACCTGTAATATATTGCATATCTATTAATGATTTACTGTCTTTTAAATCCCGAATCTTTCCTGTATTTAATACTGTACTTTGTTTATCAATGTTCGGCGTTGTTTTGATATATTTTATTCCGGCAATACCAGATTGTGAATTACAGCTTACTATTTTTGCAGTATTAGAATATTTGTCCGATTCAATTTTCAGTGTATATACGCCGCTGCTAATACCGCTCAGTCTGAATGTATGGTTTCCATTTGATAATAATTCCTGCACTTGTAAAATTCTTTTTCCTGTTATGTCGTATAATCCGATAGTTGTTTTGCCTTGAGCAGTTGCTTCAAAGTCTATTGAACAAGCGTCTGTCATTGGGTTTGGATAGATATGCATAGTATTATCTGCAACAGTGTTTAATTCGTTTATTCCTGCCGTTGGTGTGAGGTGCAATGAATCGCTTCCACCAAGAGTTGTAACGGTACATTGTGTCAGGTTTTCCACTTTTACTGAGTCAACAGTAGTGCTTGCTCCTGTTCCTGCAAAGCTTATCAAGTAATTCTGTGCATTGGTTTTTAATGCTATAGAAAGCATAAAAAACACTCCTGTCATAACGAATGGGTAAATCCAAATTTTGTTTTTCATAATTATCAAATTTAAAGGTTGATACTCATTTATTTTGTTCTTATTTTATTGTTGTTCGCGTTGTCTTTTCATTATGTTGGGTAACTTGTTTATACAAACAAGTTGAACTTCAAAACTTGTACAATGTTTCCAAATATGATGTATAATGTATAAGTTTTTGTATTTTTATATTGTTTTTTATTTTTTGCAAATATATAAAATTTTTCAAATTAAAAAATTTGTTTTTTTTAATTTGATATATCCAAATCATCTTTATAATGTTCAAAAGCCAAAATATCTATATTGTATTTAAAATTTAACCCCAAAATTAGCATAAACAAAAGGCACATCAGGATAATTTTGGTATCTGAAATTTAAAGATGTGAAAAGGTTTTTTTCCGGTTCATACTGGAAGCCGACAATATAATATTGTTTGTCATTAATATATTTTTGGTTTTTAAATTCAGGATACAAATCTCCATAATCAGCTCTGACTAATGCCTTTAATTTTGAATTTAAT
>CAZZDX010000383.1:0-2404 GCA_964653185.1 uncultured Bacteroidales bacterium | reverse complement strand
CTAATTTTTCAGCAAAATCAGTGAGTTGTTTTTCATTCATATCTGATATATCTTTCCCTGTAAAATGTTCAATAGCTTCATACAAAGTAAAACGTTTCCATGGTCTCTTAAAATTTATAATATTTTCATCTAATTTAAGTTCTGTTGTTCCGTTAATATCAACAGCAATTTTTTCTGTCATTTCTTCAACAAGATTCATCATCCATTCATAATCTTTATAAGCGACATAAAGCTCCATTTGTGTAAATTCAGGATTATGATATCTGTCCATACCTTCATTTCTAAAATCTTTTGCAAATTCAAAGACACCATCAAAGCCACCAATGATAAGTCGTTTTAGATACAGTTCATCAGCAATTCTTAAATAAAGCGTAGTATCTAGAGTATTATGATATGTCTTAAAAGGACGGGCAGTTGCACCTCCATATATTGGTTGCAGAACAGGTGTTTCCACTTCAAGATATCCTTTGTTATTTAAAAAAGAACGCATTGAATTTATTAATTTTGCTCTTTTAACAAACACCTGTTTTATATTTGGATTAACAATTATATCAAGATACCTTTGACGGTAACGTTGTTCAGGGTCAGTAAAAGCATCATAAGTTTTATCGTCTTTTTGCTTTACTATTGGCAAAGGTCTCAAAGCTTTACTTAATAATTTGAATTGTTTTACATGTATAGTAATCTCGCCCATTTTTGTTGTAAAGACAAAACCTTTAATGCCGATAATATCTCCTATATCCAATAATTTTTTAAAAACAGTGTTATACATTGTCTTATCCTCATTTGGACATATCTCATCTCTTTTTAGATAAATTTGAATTTTTCCTGTACTATCCTGTATTTCTGTAAAAGATGCTGCTCCCATAATTCTTCGGTTCATAATACGCCCGGCAATACTTACTTTTTGATATTGTGTATTATCTTTTGGAAAGTTCTTATGTATATCTTTTGCTGTAGCGTTTATTTCAAATGACTCAGCCGGATAAGGATTAATTCCAAGATTTATTAATTCTTTTAAAGAGTTATGCCTTATAATTTCTTGTTCACTCATATTAATAGTTATAAAATTATATTTTTCGCAAATATACTAATCGTAAATAAATCTGTAAATTTTATCTGTTAAATTTATTTATGGTTCTTCGGTAAAATGTGTGGGGAAAATGTTATAAGGAAATAAATATATAGAGGAAATAGGGAAAATAAGGGATATAAAAAAAATAAATTATTCAATTTGTGCCTTTATGCCTTATACCTTATATACATATACACCTAACATATTTCTTTATCCATAAAAAATATCGAAGATCCTTATTTATATGAGTAGTTAATACTGATTGTAAATCCTGTGTTTACCGGAAGGAAGCTATAAAATTGTTGCTATTACTCTGTTCTGTAAACATTTTGCTCCTAACAAAGTTTGAAAAAAAATAGTTCCGTAGGTAGGTAAAAAATATTTGTCAATACTTTTGAGTAAAAATTATGATTATATAGTTGTTTTTATAGCTAATTTAAAATAATCCATTTACTTCAGCATCAACTTTTTCTATTATCATTCCTAAATCTTTAGGATTGTGTGAAAAATCAATTTCATTAACATTTATAATCAAAAGTTTTCCAATGTCATAAGTTGATATCCAAGCTTCATAACGTTCATTAAGACGTTTTAAATAATCAAGACGTATAGAATTTTCATAATCTCTTCCTCTTTTCTGAATTTGCTCTACTAACTTTGGAACGCTGGCTCTCAAATAAACAAGCAAATCAGGAGGTTGAATAAAAGAACTCATCAATTCAAATAAGGACTTATAATTATCAAAATCACGGGAGCTCATCAATCCCATTGAATGCAAGTTAGGAGCAAATATATAAGCATCTTCATAAATAGTTCTGTCCTGGATTACTGTCTTGTTTTTTTTTCGTATCTCAACAATCTGTCTGAAACGGCTATTTAAAAAATATATTTGTAAATTAAATGACCACCGTTGCATATCTTCATAAAAATTATTAAGATAAGGATTATCATCAACATCTTCATAATGTGGCGCCCAACGAAAATGTTTAGATAGTAACTTTGTTAAAGTGGTCTTTCCTGAACCTATATTTCCTGCAATTGCTATATGCATTTTTTTATATTTTTATGTGAATAATAAAAAATAACAAATTTAAAAAATATTATTATTTTGTAACCGTTCACACCTTATTTTTTGTAAACCATATTTTGTGGTGTATATATTGTTACAAAAATTTCTAATTGCTCTAATTGACCTAATTGCTCTAAAAAATGACCAATGTTTACCCTGTTGAATGCTTGCCATATAGAATGTGGAGATATTAATAGAACAGAGCTATTCAACTGTGGACTAATAACCAAACCCCAATTTTGACATTAGAAATTGGGACT
>CAZZDX010000382.1:0-2430 GCA_964653185.1 uncultured Bacteroidales bacterium | reverse complement strand
ATAATCTATATCTGCTCTCAATGTATGAAGTGGAATACGTCCTTCTTTGAATAGTTCAGAACGAGCCATTTCTGCACCTCCCAATCTACCGGATATAAGTACTTTAATACCTTGTGCTCCCATTCTCATAGAAGATTGGATTGCGGTTTTAATAGCTCTCTTATAAGCTATTCTACCTTCAATTTGATGTGATATATTATTAGCTACTAAAAGGGCATCTAATTCAGGGCGTTTAACTTCAGATATATTTATTTGTATTTCTTTTTTTGTAATTTTTTTTAATTCTTCTCTTAGTTTGTCAATATCTTGTCCTCCTTTTCCTATAATAATTCCTGGTCGTGCTGAATTGATGGTAATAGTAACTAATTTTAATGTTCTTTCTATAATAATTTTAGATATACTGGCTTTAGATAATCTTATATTTATATATTTTCTAATTTTATCATCCTCAAGAAGTTTAGCTGCGAAATTTTTATCGTCATACCAATTAGAGTCCCATCCTTTGATGATTCCTAATCTTAGACTTATTGGATTTACTTTTTGTCCCATTTAATATTTTTTTTATTTAATTAGTATATCATTATTATTTTTACTATTTACTGATAAAATTACATGGTTTGAGCGTTTTCTTATTCTATGAGCTCTACCTTGTGGAGCAGGTCTAATTCTCTTTAGTTGTCTGCCACTATCAACAGTTATGTTGCTAATAAATAAGTTACTATCTTCTATTTTGGCCTTTTCATTTTTATTTTGCCAATTAGCTATAGCTGACAGTAATAATTTATAAACTTTTTTTGCCGGTTCTCTTGAACTATTTTTTAATATTTGTAAAGCTTTTTCCACTTCAATTCCTCTAATTAAATCAGCCACCAGCCTCATTTTTCGTGGAGAAGTTGGACAATTATTAAGTTTGGCAAAGTAAGTGCTTTTTCTTATTTCTTTTTGTTTATCAGCACTATTACGTTTTCTTCTTCCCATAAGATTAAAGTTTAAAGTTCAATGTATCCAGTTTTTAGTTTTTAGTTCAAAGCACAAAGTACATAATTACTCACTTTGTTCGTGAGATCACTTCGTTAAGTTCATAATTATTGTCAATTGTCTTTTGTTTCGGCTTCGCTCAACAACGGTTTCGGATATTTCACAAGTTTTATTTTTTGGCTTTATCTTTTTTTGTTCCTGCATGTTTTCTAAAAGTTCTGGTTGGGGCAAATTCTCCCAGTTTATGTCCTACCATATTTTCAGTTATATAGACAGGAATAAATTTATTACCATTATGTATAGCTATAGTTTGTCCAACAAAATCAGGTGATATCATAGAAGCTCTTGACCATGTTTTTATTACAACTTTTTTTTTTGTTTTTGATATTTTGGCTATTTTTTTTTCGAGTTTATAGCTTATATAAGGACCTTTTTTTAATGAGCGGCTCATATTTTTTTATTTTTTTTGTTTTTCAATAATATATTTATTAGAATATTTTTTCTTGTTTCTTGTTTTATATCCTTTGGCTGGCATACCATTTCTTGATCGCGGGTGCCCTCCTGATGCTTTTCCTTCACCACCACCCATTGGATGATCTACAGGGTTCATTGCTACTGGTCTGGTTCTGGGTCGTTTACCAAGCCATCTGCTTCTTCCTGCTTTTCCTGATATTTCAAGATTATGGTCTGCATTTGATACCATTCCTATGCTAGCTTTGCATGATGTTAATATCATTCTTGTTTCTCCTGATGGTAACTTAATATTAACAAATTTCCCTTGTCTTGATATTAATTGAGCATGAGCTCCTGCTCCGCGTGATAGTTTTGCTCCTTGCCCAGGTTGTAGTTCTATATTATGAATTATAGTTCCCAAAGGTATTTCACTTAGATATAAAGAATTACCAATTTCGGGAGGTACTCCTTTTCCGGATATGATTTTTTGTCCTACTTTTAGTCCGTTGGGTGCTACTATATATCTTTTTTCTCCGTCAGCATAAAATAACAGGGCAATACGGGCAGTTCTGTTAGGGTCATATTCTATAGATTTTACAGTTGCAGGTATGTTATCTTTATTTCTTTTAAAGTCAATAATTCTATATTTTTGTTTATGTCCACCGCCAGTATAACGCATAGTCATTCTTCCCGCATTATTTCTACCTCCGGATTTTTTCCTTGGAACTAATAAACTTTTTTCAGGTTTTGCATTAGTTATATCATCAAAGTCGCTTATTATTTTAAATCGCTGGCTTGATGTTGTTGGTTTAAATTTTTTTAAAGTCATTATTTTTAATTATTAACAAATTAAAATTAAGGGTTATACCAATTTTTAGACAAAATTCCATCTAATGTGGATTTATAATTTCCTGTTTATTTATAAATTTCCCAGATTAATGATTTAATTCAATAAGTTTAAAATTATGTATTTCATTGTTTATTTTTACTCTTAATATA
>CAZZDX010000381.1:0-2466 GCA_964653185.1 uncultured Bacteroidales bacterium | reverse complement strand
ACTTGAAAGAATATACTCTAAAAAAGCATTAAAAATGTCCTTTATACCTAAAATTTTAATCATTTATAGTATACCAACCTTAAATTTTAATTAATGAAAAAAATTATTCTTAAATTATTTATTATAAATATTTTATTTTCAATCTTTAATGTATCCTTTGCCAATCAAGCAAATGATACGACTAATAAAGATACAAAAACTTATAAAATATATAAATTTGATATTAAAGAAGAGATAGCTCCGCCTGTATGGAGAAAGACAAAAAAAGCTTTTGCTCAGGCAAATGATATTAAAGCAGATATTATTCTTATTCACATGAACACTTATGGTGGCTTATTAGATGCTGCTGATTCTATTCGTAGTAAAATATTACGGTCAAAAATTCCTGTATATGTTTTTATTGATAACAATGCTGCTTCAGCAGGAGCATTGATTTCAATAGCATGCGACAATATTTATATGTGTAAAGGAGCTAGCATAGGTGCAGCCACAGTAGTAAATCAAAAATCCGAAGCTTTGCCTGATAAATACCAGTCGTATATGCGTTCTATGATGCGTTCTACGGCACAAGCCAAAGGAAGAGACCCTGATATTGCTCAAGCTATGGTTGACCCAAGAATATATATTAAAAATATTACTGATTCAGGACAAGTTATAACTTTTACAACCTCAGAAGCAATTAAATATAGTTTTTGTCAAGGACAGGCAGAGTCAATTAAAGATGTCTTTAAATTAGCAGGAATAAAAAAATATGAAATTACAAAACAAAAACTTACAAGTATAGATAAGTTTATTGGATTTCTTATAAGCCCTGTAATCAGAGGAATATTGATAATGCTAATTATAGGAGGTATATATTTTGAGCTGCAATCTCCCGGTATAGGATTTCCTTTAGCCCTTGCAATAACAGGAGCACTCTTTTATTTTGCCCCTCTCTATGTTGAAGGTCTCGCAGCTAACTGGGAAATATTAGTATTTGTTGTAGGTATTATACTTATTGCTCTTGAAATTTTTGTTATCCCCGGATTTGGTATAGCAGGAATTTCAGGAATAGCATTAGTTGTTACAGGACTCACTTTAAGTATGATAAACAATATTGGATTTGACTTTACTTATGTGCCATTATCAAGTATTGCAAAAGCATTCTTTATTGTGATAATAGCTATATTTCTATCAATAATAAGTTCAATATATTTTAGTAAAAAGTTGCTGACATCTGCAAAATTTAAAAATTTGGCATTAAATACAACACAAAAATCTGACCATGGATATACAATAGCTGAAAAATCTATGCAAAATGTGGTTGGTAAAACAGGAATTGCTATGACAATTTTACACCCTGTTGGAAAAATTGAAATTGATTCTGATATATATTTTGCAACAGCAGAAACAGGATACATTGAAAAAGGAGAAAAAATCAAAGTGATAAGATATAATAATGCTCAACTAATTGTTGAAAAAAATAATCCGTCCAAAGTAGAATTATAAAAAGTATTAATAATTATAATATATTTAGGATTGATACAAAATATTTTATAAAAAAAAAAGTATAATTTCGTTTTATTTTTCTTAATAATTATTTATACATTTGCAAAAAAAGTTAATAAAAAAATATTTAAAAATGGCAAAAATAAAAGGAGATATTCTGGTTGATATAGAAGAATGCAAAGGTTGTTCTTTATGTGTAACAGCATGTCCGTTAAAAATCATTGCTCTTTCTAAAAAAGTTAATAGCAAAGGTTACAATTATGCATATCTTATAAAGCAGGATGCTTGTATTGGATGTGCTGACTGTGCTACTGTTTGCCCTGATAGTGTTATCACTGTTTACAGAACAAAAATTTAAAAACTTAAAATCTATGAGTGAACTAAAGTTAATAAAAGGAAATGAGGTTATAGCCCATGCTGCTATCCGTTGCGGAGCAGATGGATATTTTGGCTATCCTATAACACCACAATCCGAAGTGATGGAAACTCTTATGGCTGAAAAACCATGGGAGACAACAGGAATGGTTGTACTACAAGCTGAAAGTGAAGTGGCTTCCATAAATATGGTATATGGTGGTGCTGCCTGTGGTAAAAAAGTAATGACAACTTCTTCAAGTCCGGGCATAAGCTTAATGCAGGAAGGAATCACTTATATAGCAGGCGCGGAACTGCCATGTTTAATTATGAACTGTGTTAGAGGAGGACCAGGTTTAGGAACCATACAACCATCTCAATCAGATTATTTTCAGGCATGTAAAGGTGGTGGACATGGCGATTACCACTTACTCGTTCTTGCTCCTGCCTCAGTACAGGAAATGAACGACTTTGTAGGTCTTGGCTTTGACCTTGCTTTTAAATATCGTAACCCTGTTATGATACTTACTGACGGAGCTATTGGTCAAATGATGGAAAAAGTTAAATTAAGCGATTATAAACCAAGATGGACTGACGAAGAAATAAGAAAAATGTCAGATAAAC